>JAVBSA010000045.1:0-3485 GCA_031556915.1 Victivallis sp. | reverse complement strand
CATGGAGCGGATCGACGGGGAGTTCCAAGTCTCCGCACGCCGGCTGCTGCCGCAGGAGACGGAGAATTATCAGGGCGGCAAACTCTATTTTCATATGCGCGTCAATCCGCGCAAACTCAATTACCTGACCGTCAAATACTGGGGCGGCGAGGCGAATCCGAATCTGCTCGTCCTCTCCGTCGACGGCAAGCAGCTCGGCTATCGGTATCTGGGGGAGATCGACGTGCTCGACGAGGGGAGCGCGGCGCCCCCGGCTCCCGGGAGATTCTATTACGTCACCATGCCTGTTCCGGTCTCCGCAACCTACGGCAAGGACAAGGTTGTGGTGGAGATCCGGGCGACCGGCCCTGTCCGCCATTTCGGCCGCGGTTTCATCAACTACCAGCTGCCGATGCTCCTGCCTTCGCGGGCGGTTTATGCTTTCTACATTCACGACAACGTTTTTTTTACACCGGACGCCGGGGAAACGCGGGGGCTCATCCCCGAAGCAAAGACAAATCCGGCCAAGCCGGAGGTGCCGCTCGAAGCCCTGGCTATGAGGGTGAATCGGGAGATCAACCGGCTGCTTGCCCCGAAAAACGTCCGGATCGGCAACCAGGCGGAGATGCGTTTCCTGGCTCACGCTTACACGAGCGCCTGGTGTGAAGCGTACCGGAACCCCCGGGTTCTGCAAAGCGTTGCGGGCGGGTTGGACAACTGTTTCCGCCGTCTCCGGCAGGATCCGCTGCTGGCCGGGGGGGACCGGTCGCTGCATCTGTCGCAATTCGCCTCTTTCGGGCCTGCCGCCGAGGCGGCGGTGCTTTTGTTCGACGACCTCAAACCGGGACTCGATGAAATGATTCCGGATGAAACCGGGAAAATGATTTCCCGCCGCCGCGCCTGGGCCGAAGTATTCGAAGCCGGCGTGAACCACCTGGCGGCTGCCCGCAGCTTTCACCCGGCCCAGGCGATGACGGGCGACGGGAATTTGCATTGGTGCAACCGCGCGCTCAAACTGCTCGAGCCCGCCCGGGGGCTTCCGCTCAGCCAGACGCTGGAATTTCTGCACGAAGCGGCCGGTCTCCGCCCCTGGTCCGGCCCGGCCGGCGGCGGCGGGAACTTCGCGAAGGGCGAGAAGATTTTTACCGGAAAAGGCTTGGCGAAGCTCCCCGACCCGGCGGGCGGCAGCGAAGAAGAATTGGGGGCCCTTTACCGGCTTTACGACGCCACCCGGCCCGGCCCCGGCCAAAAAGGAGATCCGGCTCTGCTCGGTGCATTGCAGAAATGCTTCCGCGCCCGCAGTTATTTCCGTTACCCCGCGTTCGACGCGGCGGGATTCGCCGTGATGCGCCAGGAGGGGGTGACCAACTGGTATTGCTCCGGCCTGCCGGGAAGAGCCGCCGGCGGCGAGCTCTGGAGCAACGACGGCACGCCGCTCCAGGCCGCGTGCGAGACCGCCGACCCCGTCGCATGGGGCGCGGTGAATATGGCTCTGGTGTGCGGGGAGATTCCAGCGGTTCTCGAGGCGAGCCGGCCGGAGAATATGGTGCGCTTGCTCCGTCTCCCCGGTGATCTCGCCCGGCGCCTGAAGGCCGATTCCCCAGTGGAACCGTTGCCGATGCTCCGCAAAGAGAGTTTCATCTTCACCGATGAAGAAAACGGGTTGCTGGCGCTCAAAGACGGCGACTCCATCCTATACGGGGCCTTTTACTGGCGGGCGCGTTACGGGATCAATTTTTTGGCGCGTTTCCACCACATCACCCCGGATTTGGAGCGGATCGCGACTGTGAGGCAGGAGATTGAATTTGAACGTACCCGGCTCTTTTACAGCCGCCCGAACTGGAGCAATTTCGGGTTCGGCAACGGCGGAGTCGGCTATCCCGGCAAGATCTTGTCGCTGCACGAAGGGGAGACGCTGCCCCTGCCGAACATTCCGGCGCTGCCCGGTTTCCAGCCCGGCCCGGAGCATCCCGCCGCCGGTCGGGGAGATTATTACAGCTGCTCTTACGGTCCCTATCTGTTCGGCATGAACGCCACGGACGATAAGGAATTCGAACTCAAAGTGCCCGCCGGAACCGTGAAGTATCAGGTTTTTCCGGGCGGCGAAATCGTAAAACCCGAAACGGTTCTCACAGTGAAACCGCTTTCGACGATCGTATTGAAGGAGATGAAATGAATAAACTCGTGATTGGAATTGATTTCGGTTCGGACAGCGTCCGGGCGGTGCTGATCGATACGCAAACCGGGGAGAACCTCGCTTCGCATGTCCACAATTATGCGCGCTGGGCGAAAGGGCTCTATTGCGACGCGGCAAAAAGCCGTTTCCGGCAGCACCCGCTCGATTATCTCGAAGGAATCGAAGCGGTCATCAAATCGGTGGTGAAAGCCGCCGATCCGGCGCGCGTGGCCGGAATTGCCATCGACACCACCGGCTCCACCCCCTGCGCCGTGGATGCCGCCGGCGTTCCCCTCGCGCTGAAACCGGAATTCGCCGAAAATCCCGACGCCATGTTCGTGCTCTGGAAGGATCACACCGCCATCGCCGAAGCCGCCCGGATCAACGAATATGCCCGCACGCACGGCGGAATTGATTACACCATGTACGAGGGCGGAATCTATTCGAGCGAATGGTTCTGGAGCAAACTCCTGTATGTCCTCGCTCACGATGAAGCAGTCCGCAACGCCGCCGCCAGCTGGGTGGAACATTGCGACTGGATCTCGGGCGAACTCTGCGGCCGCACCGACCCGCGGACAATGACCCGGAGCCGCTGCGCCGCCGGGCACAAAGCCATGTGGCACGCCTCGTGGGGCGGGCTACCGCCGCAGGAGTTCCTGACCGGAATCGACCCGCTGCTCGCCGGCTGGCGCGACAAACTCTTCACAGAAACCGCCACTGCCGAAATCCCGGTCGGCACCCTCTCCGCCAAATGGGCGGAGAAACTCGGTCTCTCCAGCGGCGTCGTAGTCGGCGGCAGCGCCTTCGACTGCCATTTCGGAGCCGTCGGCGCCCAGATCGAAGCCTACGAACTGGTGAAAGTCATGGGTACTTCCACCTGCGATATCCTGGTGACGCCCGACTTGAACCATTGCGTGCGCGGCATCTGCGGGCAGGTCGACGGTTCCGTCGTGCCCGGCATGATCGGCCTCGAAGCCGGACAGTCCGCCTTCGGCGACGTCTACGCCTGGTTCAAACGTTTCCTCGGCTACGGCGGCGAAGTCTCCCTGACGCAGCTGGAAAAGGGCGCCGCGGAACTCCCGCCCGGATCCACCGGAATCGTGGCGCTCGACTGGTTCAACGGCCGCCGCACACCCGACGCAAACCCCCATCTCACCGGCGGAATCTTCGGCCTCAATCTCGGTTCCACCCCGCCGATGGTCTATCGCGCCCTCTGCGAAGCAACCGTATTCGGAGCCCGGCGCATCGTCGAACGGTTCCGTGAAGAAGGTGTCCCGGTGAAATCCATCGGCGCCATCGGCGGAATCGCCCGCAAATCACCCTTTATCAT
>JAVBSA010000418.1:0-9610 GCA_031556915.1 Victivallis sp. | reverse complement strand
TTCCGAGTGAAAACACGTTGAATTGGACCGAAATCGTTCCCGGCACGGCGTTGGAATTCGAGGCGGACGGGATGGAATATCAAATCGACGCCCGCGACAATGTGTTTCTGAAAACAGCCCCGGATAAAAAAGAATTTGTCGTCAATCCGCAGGACATCGTCGCTTTGCTTGCCCCGTACCGGGAACTTATGCGCAACAGCTATTTTCGACAGACCGCGGCCGGGCGGATTTTCATACGGCAGTATGAGGCGGAAAATGATTCATGGTCATGGCTTTATTGCGGACGGCCGCGGGAACTGTTCCGCATCGGAGAGAGCGCAAACGGAAAGGATCACCCGGAAGAGATGTTTAAAATCGCCCAATTCCGCGGTCGAAAAATCATTCAGCAAGCCAAAGCGGTAAACGGAATCGCCAGGAACATCCAGGAACCGTTCGTGTCACAGATTTTAGACGCCATCGGCCGTTTGCCGAGCGAAATCAATGCCGGATTGAAAAATATTTATATTGCGGACGGAATAAAGGTTTTTTGCCGTTTCGCCAATACAAAACACGATATTTGTGTTTTGGAATCAGGCTGGGATGCGGAAAAACGATAGGAGATTAATGGTGATGTTTCAAACGTTTGGCAAAGAGATCGATTGGGACGGGCATTTCGACCGTTCATTCGGCAAAGAGCCGGTTTACCATGTGACGGCCGACGACCGGATCAGAATATGTAAAAATGAGGAGTGGAACCGTTATCTTTTTATCGCTCAAATGGATACCGCCGCCCGGAGTCTTGCCCGGGCGATCAATGACTGTAAAGAAAAGTATTCTTACAATAACGCCCGGGGCGGCGGCTTCTGTATCAATGAATTCGGTATAGTAATCGTTCCTGTCTCAACCGGCGGCAACGGTTATGTTCTGCCCAAGGCCATAGGGGTATGGCGCGGAGAACTGCTGTTTCAATTCGATAGCCGGTTGTTTTCATTGAACCGGAAGCTGGGGGTCGGAGACAGCTGGCCGTATCCGTATCTGGGGATGAAATACCATTTGGCCGCAAAAAATTTCATTTACTATAAATTGCAAGCCGCCGATGGCGAATCGTTTCCGCGACCGCCGACTGCCGACCCGCAGTTGATTCGGAATCTGCGCAGCATACGCAATAAGGGGCCGATGTCGTTTCTGGTTAATAATCACGGCATTGTGTTGGCAAAGGCGGAAGAAGACTGGGAGCCCCAATATGCCGGTGTTATCGATTTCGGCAAGTGGTATCCGGATCCGTTGAGATGTACCCGTGAGATGTCGAAAGATGATGTGACGGATATGATTCGGATATTGAGCAAGCAGGATCGCAGGCTTTGGCCGGACGCAAAAATATACGACGCATTATTACAGAATTACTGGCTTAACGGTCGAACTTTGAATGCCGGTGAACAGGTTCAGCTCGCCGAGATCTTTATACGGCACAATTAAGAAAAAGGGAGGCATGAGGTGATTTTATTTACAGGTAATTGTCCGGTTTCCGTCAAAAAGGATGCCAAATATCATATTCGTCTGGAAAAGAAATCTTATGTTGTCGGGATTTCCTATTCCACCGAAAACGGTGAATACTGGACGCCGACCACGACCGATCATCCCGCATTGGTGGAAATGGTGAACTCCGCTAAAAAGGAATTTAACGCTCAACCGGGCGGCGCTTTTTACATCAATGAATTCCGGCAGGTGATTGTGCCGACGCTGGAGGGATATTTTCTCGTGGGTGAATATCGTGACGTTTTGAGCTTCAAAATAAAGGATGACGCCGGCCGCGATGTTGAAATTTCAGGCAGAGCGCTCAATTGGGATCTGACGCCGATGAAACCCGGCGATGAATGGAGCGGTTGCCTGATGGGAATCCCTTACATCCTGACCGCCGGGGGAAACGACATCCGTTTTGAAATCCAGTTGAGCGAAAATCATTACAGAAAAATTCCGTTGAGCAAGGCGACGAATCCGATGGCGGCAAAAAACCTGGCCCGGCGCCTTTGCGGGGTGATCGGCGATGAACAAGGGGGGCGTTTTTACATAAATGACATGAAAGAGATGTTCAAACCGGTTACCCGGAACGGATTCGTGTCTTATATTTATCTGGGGAAGCTCAATAAAAACGACCAATGGTTTCCCAAAGAACTGTTTGAAAAGCCGCATGTTCAGAAAGGCTGATAAGCGCACCGAAAGACACGCCGCGGAATACACGAGAAACTTTCGGGTATTCCGCGGCGTTTTGTTTAATCAGAGTGGGGTAAATTCCCCGATGCTCGCATCGGGGACAGCCTGACCGGAAAGCAAAATTTTTATTTGCCGGCCTTCTTTTCCTTCTTTTCTGCGCGCTTTTCTTTCAGGGTCTTCTGCGGTTCTTTTTTCGTTTCTTTTTTTGCGTCCTGACTTTTACCCATGATAAGCTCCTTTTTTTGTTTGCGGGGGATACCCCCCCCCGGATTTGTGCTTACGGATTCAATATAATATGCCTTGGCGGGAAAGCAAATCGAAAATGCGGTGACAGGGGTTGAAGAAAGCGACTTTTTGCAGTATCTTTACGCATGGATATCAATATAGCGGGTAATTGTCTGTGAAAATTCTCCACACTTCGGATTGGCATCTGGGGCGGGCTCTGTATGGGCGGAAACGTTATGAGGAGTTCGCCGCTTTCCTGGATTGGCTGACCGGAATGATCAAAACCGAACAGGTCGACGTCCTTCTGGTGGCGGGCGACGTGTTCGACTCGGCTGCTCCGGGCATCCGGGCGCAGGAGCTTTATTACCGGTTCCTGGCCGGAGTCGCCACCGGGAGCGCCTGCCGGCACGTGATTGTCACCGGCGGGAATCATGATTCGCCCGCCTTCCTGGATGCGCCCGGCGCACTGCTTGCGGCGCTCCATGTCCATGTCGTCGGCGCCATGACCGAACCTTTGGCGGATGAAGTGATCGTTCTCCGGCGCGACGGCCGCCCGGAGGCGGTCGTCTGCGCCGTTCCTTATCTCCGCGACAGGGACTTGCGCATCGCCGAACCCGGTGAAAATATCGACGGCAAAAATGCGAAACTCCTGGCGGGGCTCCGGAACCATTACGCCGAAGTTGGCGCTCTGGCCGAAGCAAAGCGCGCCGGAGCGGAGATTCCGGTCATCGCCATGGGGCATCTCTATACCGCGCACGGAAAAACGGTCGACGGCGACGGCGTCCGGGAGCTTTACGTCGGTTCGCTCATCCATCTGGAACGGGAGGCGTTTCCGCCTGTGATCGACTATTGCGCCCTCGGGCATCTCCATGTCCCCCAGATGGTTGGCGATGCCGGGCATATCCGTTACAGCGGCTCCCCCATCCCCATGGGCTACGGCGAGGCCGCGCAGGAGAAAAAAGTCGTTCTGGTCGAATTCGAAGGGCGGAACCCGGCGATCCGGGAGATTCCGGTTCCCTGTTTCCAGCAATTGATCCATATCGAGGGAACGCTCGAGGAAATCCTGACTCGGATGGAGGCGCTGAAGACGGAGCAAAGTTCCGCCTGGCTGGAAATCGACTACACCGGCGACGAAGTGGCCGGCAACTTGCGCGAGGCGCTCGAAGAGGCGCTCGCCGGATCGGCCATGGAAATCCGCCGGATCCGAAACCGCCGCCTCGCGGAGCGCATCATCAGCCGCAAGGATGAAGAGGAGACGCTGGACGATCTCGAGCATGGCGAAGTCTTCCTGCGATGCCTGGACGATTATGAGGTGCCGGAGGCGGAACGCCCCGAACTCCTCAACTCATACCGCGAAATTGTCGCCGCGTTGGAGGAGAACGCATGAAAATCCTCGAACTCCGCTTTCAAAACTTGAATTCTCTCTACGGCGAATGGCTGATCGATTTCACGGACCCCGAGTATGCGGGCAATGGGATTTTCGCCCTGACCGGAAGCACCGGCGCGGGGAAATCGACCGTCCTCGACGCGATCTGCCTGGCGCTCTACGGTTCGACTCCGCGTCTCGGGCGGATCACCCAGAGCGAAAACGAAATCATGTCCCGCCGGACCGGCGAGTGTTACGCGGAGGTGTTGTTCGAATCCCGAGCCGGCCGTTTCCGCTGTCATTGGGAGCAGCGCCGGGCCCGGAAAAAACTCTCCGGCAAGTTCCAGCACCCGGAGCACCAGATGATCGACGACGCGACCGGCCGGCCGATCGAAACCAAAAAACGCCAGGTTGCCGGGGAGGTGGAAGAAAAAACCGGCATGAATTTCGACCGCTTCACCCGCTCCATCCTGCTTGCGCAAGGCGGATTCGATACCTTTTTGAAGGCGAATACCGAAGAGAAATCGAAAATTCTCGAACAGATCACCGGCACCGGAATTTATACCGACATCTCCAAACTGGTCCATGAACGTCAGCGCGACGAACGGGAGAAGCTGAACCTCCGTGTGGCCGAACTCTCCGGCATCGAGATTCTGGAACCGGAAGAGGAGGAAAAACTCCGGCTCGAGCTTGCGGAGAAGCTGACGCGGGAAGCCGCGCTCGCCGCGCAATCCGCCGCTCTCAACGACGCCGTGAAACATTTGAATGCTCTCGCGGAATTGAAGCGGGAGCTCGCGCTTCTGGCGGAGAGTTCCGTCAAATTGCAGGAGGAAGCGGAAGCGTTCCAGTCGGAACGCGAAAAACTCGAACTGGCGCTGAAGGCCGCCCAACTGGACGGTTTGTACGCCACCCTCACCGGCGCCCGGAAGCGGCAGACCGAAGACCGGACCGCTTTGGCTGCGGTGACAAAATCCCTGCCGGAACTGATTGCGGGCGTGGAAACGCAGGCCGTTGTGCTGAAAGGTGCCGAAGAACAGCAGCGGAAAGCCGGTGAGGAATTGAAAAGCGGCGCTTTTCTGATCCGGAGCGTCCGTGCGCTTGACCAGAGACTGGGAGAGCAGGAGAAAGCGCTTCAGGAAACGGAACAGGCAAGCCGGTCGGAAGCCGCGAAAATCGAGGCCGGCCGGCAGCTTCGAAGCAAAGAAGAAAAGAAGCGTCTCGAGGCGGAGAAATCCCTGGCGGCGCTCAATGCCTATCTCATCGACCACGTTCAGGATAAAGAGCTGCTGAGCAGTCTCGGCGGGTTGGAAGAGCAGAAGAACAGCCTGCTGGCCGCCCGGCAGGAATTGGAACGGGACCGGAAACTCGCCGATGAAGCGCAAACCGCCCAGGCGCAGACGCAGAAAAAGCTTGACGACTCTTTGAAACAATGCGCCGAGCGCAAGCGGAAGCTGGCTGTTTCAACGGAGACCCTTCAAGCCGCCCGGAAGGAGTTGGCTGCTCTGCTGGCCGGGCGTCTGCTGCGCGAATACCGCGCCGAAAAAGAAACTCTGCTCCGGGAAATGGCCTTTCTCGCCAGAATTTCGGAGTTGGAGGCGTTGCGCCCGGCTCTCGAAGACGGCAAGCCCTGTCCGCTCTGCGGTGCGAAAGAACACCCCTATGCCATGGGAAACGTTCCCGCTTCCGGCGAGACGGAGAAAAAGATCGACGCGCTCAGTCTCCTGATCGGCAAGGCCGAAGCGCAGGAGGCCGCCATCCTGAAACTGGAAAAGACCGAGAGGGAAGCGCAGAAGAATCTCTCCGACAGCGAAAAATCCGAAGCCGCGGCGGCAATCGAAGCGCAGACCGCTGAAAAAACGCTCGGCGGATGCAAGAGCCGGCTGGCTGAAGTTCAAGCGCGGTTTGAGCAGAGAAAGCGGACGTTGCTCGCCCGGCTTCAGCCCTTTGGAATCTCCGAAGCCGAGGACATCGCCTCCCTGAAAGTCCGGCTGGAACAATGGGAAAAGGCCGTCGCCGGGAAAGAGGCCGGGGAAAAAGAGATTGCCGGTTTTGACATTGAAATAACGCGGCTCGACGGATCGCTCTCCACCCGGAATCATGCTCTGGAAGAGGTGAAGAAACTTCTCGCCGCCCGGCGGGAGGCCCTCTCCGCCACGCGTACCGAGCGGCAGAAATTGTATGGCGGCAAAGACCCGGATCAGGAGGAGCTGCGTTTGAATGCCGCGGTCGCCGCCGCCGGAGAAGCGGGGAAAGCCGCCGCCGCCCGTCACCTCGAAATGCGGCGGAAGCTGGATGCCGCCCGAACCAATGCCGAAGCGTTGACGCAGCGCCTCGAGCTCGCCGCCGTGGAGTTGGACGCCCACGAGCGGGAACTGGCCGCCCGATTGATTTTACTCGGCTTTGCGGATGAAGCCGAGTTCCGGGATGCGGTTCTGCCGCAGGCGGAACGAGCCGCGCTCGCCGCCCGCGCGAAGCTGTTGGAGGATCGCCTCCTCGAGCTTCAAGCCAACCGGAAAGACCGCGAAACACGTCTCGCCGCCGAACTGGCGCGCAAGCTCACCGACCAGACGCTCGAAGAGCTTCTGGCGCAATCCCGGGCGCTCGAAGAATCCCTGAAGCAGCAGCGCGAAGCTGTCGCCGGCCTGAAGATTCAACTGCAAAGAAACGAGGAAGAACAACAGCGCATCCGGGAAAAGCAAACCTCCGTCGCGGCGCAGCGCAGCGAGTGCCGCCGCTGGGACCGGCTCCACGAGCTGATCGGTTCGGCGGACGGCAAAAAATATCGCAATTTCGCCCAGGGGCTGACCTTCGACATCATGATTTCGCACGCAAATCTGCAGCTGGAAAAAATGACCGACCGTTATCTTCTGGAGCGCGACGCGCAGCAGCCGCTGGAATTGAACGTCATCGACAATTACCAGGCCGGTGAAGTCCGGTCGACGAAAAACCTCTCCGGCGGCGAAAGCTTCATTGTCAGTCTGACTCTCGCCCTCGGGCTTTCGCAAATGGCCGGCCGCCGGGACCGGGTCGATTCCCTCTTTCTCGACGAGGGATTCGGCACGCTCGATGAAGAGACGCTCGAAACAGCGCTGGAAGCCCTGGCCGGCCTCCGGCACGAAGGCAAATTGATCGGCGTCATCTCCCACATCTCCGCCCTGAAAGAGCGGATCGCAACTCAGATCACCGTCAGTGCCGTCTCCGGAGGCCGCAGTACAATCAGCGGCCCGGGCTGCCGTCAGATATAGAGGGGATTGCTCCAGGCGTGGCGGCCTTCTTTGTCTTTGATCTGGCAGCGGATGTAGCTGCCGGGGGGGAGGCCGGTTGCGTCGAAGCGGATCCGGGTGTATTCTCCGTCGATATGGGAGAAGCCGCAGCTCCGGTTCATCACGATGACGGCATCCTGACAAGGGGTGAATTCCGCTTCGAAAATGCCGTTTTCGAAGCTCAGACGGCTGAATTCCGGGCCTTGCGAGGCGTAATAATGTCCCTGTTTCAAGGCTTCGAGGACTCCGGCGCCGCTGCGGTCGCCGGTACAGATCATGGTCCAGCCGCGGGAGAAATCGGCCGGACCGTGGAAGTCGTCCACGGCGATGGCGTTGTACCGTTTCCCGGCGTCGAGGATTTCATCCCAGATCTGCATATTGTACTCTTTGCCGATGTAGCGGGTGGAGGTGTTGTACACTTCGAGCCCGGCGACGCCTTCGGCGGTCATGACTTCGGCGGAGGTGAAGCCGCACCAGTAGGGGTGGGCGGCAAAGGAGATTCCGCCCGCCTCGGCGACTTCCGCGATGAGTTGTTTCACCTCGGGATTGGAGCGGTTTTCGAAGTCTTCCGGCACGCCGAGCGACAGGATGTGCCACACGATTCCGCGCGGGCCCGCCGGGTGCTGTTCGATGCCGGAGAGCAGCACCATCCCTTCGCCGTCGTACTGCGAGACGGGGTTGGCCGTGCGGTGATCGGTGAAGGCGAGCACGTCGTATCCCCGATTCCTGTAGCGGGCGATCACCTCGGCCGGGGTGAATTGGCCGTCGGAGAGGGTGCTGTGGGTGTGGAGATTCGCTTTGAGCGCGTTGAGTCGGCGTCCGTAGAAATCCATTTCACTTATACTCCTTTGTTTTCCTGCAAGAAATAGCAGGCCAATAACTGAACCGGCTCGTTGTAGGGGTTGACGGGGGCGTGCGGAATTCTCCCGTCGAAAAAGAGGGTGTCGCCCGCTTCGAGCAGAACGGGTTCGCCGTCGAGTTTGAATTCGATCCTGCCGGAGAGTATGTAGAGGATTTCGTCGCCTTCGCTGACTACCGCGTCGCGTTCCGGCCCCGGATCGACGGTGACGAACATCAGCTGCAGCGAAGCGGCGCTGAGCGGCCGCTCCAGGATCACGCGGTATTGCATACCGGGCCGTTCTTCGCGTTCGACGGTTTTCTGGTCGGCCCGCCGGACCACGAGATACCGGTCGTTCAGGTGAAAATTCATCCCCGCGAACAATTCCGACAGCTCCGTGCGGAGCGCGCCCGCGAGCGTAATCAAAACCGGCAGCGAGGGCAGCGTCCGGAAGTTTTCGATTTTTGAAATCAGCCCGGTGCTCAAGTTCGTGGCCGCCGCCAGTTCCTGAAGCGTCAGTTTCCGCTCTTTCCGCAATTGGCGGAGCCGGCTGCCGAGTTCACTCAGTTGATCGCGCATATTTTATCCTTTATTTGTCCGAAAGTCGCTTTACAATATAAAATATTGACTTATATTATAATTTCAAGGGTAAAAATTTACAAATATTAAAAAAATTATGGCTATTCTCTTTGCATTCTCCTGTCTGTTGTTTGCGGCGCTCAATGATTTTGTGTTCAAGATGTTTGCGCGCAAGGAGCGTTCCCGCGGTGTTTTTGTGGCGCTGGTGGGGGTGGTTTGGCTCCTGGCGTCGTGGTATCTGCCCTGGAATCCGGAGAGTTCCGTGGCGCCGACGCTGCTTTGGGGGGCGGTCTCCGGATTCTTTTCGGTGGCGGCCAACCTGCTTCTGATCGAGGCGATGGGGCGCGAAGGGGCGGGGTTGTGTTCGACCGTCTACCGGCTGAATCTGGTGCTGGTGGTGGCGGGGGCGTGTCTGTTTCTCGGCGAGACGCTGTCGGTTCTGCAATGGATCGGCATCGCATTCGCCGTGCTGGCGATCCTGGCGTTCTTTCCGGGCGGCCGGCTCCATATGGCCACGGGGTTTCTGATGGCGGCGGCCGCGGCGGTGCTTCGGGCCGGCATGGGGTTGACCTATAAATACGCCTTTTTGAACGGCGCCGACCGCAACGGGGTGATCGTGGTCAATGCGCTTTTCTGGATCGGCGGTGGAATCGTTTATGCGTTGCTCCGGGAGAAACCCCTCCGCCTCCCGCGCGGAAAGATGCTGTTTTACGGTGCGCTTTCCGGCGTGCTGGTGACCGGAATCGTCGTGTTCATGGCGCTCTCTCTGCAATACGGCGAAGCGAGCGTGGTGCTGCCGATCGCCCAGATGAGTTTTCTCGTCACCCTGGGGCTGAGCGTACTCTTGCTCAAAGAAAAGCTCAACCGGCGGAAAATCGCCGCGGTCTGTTGCGGCGTGATCGCCGTGCTGCTGCTTTCTTTGTCGAAATGATATGCATTTTTATATTAGCGAGCCAATTGCAAAAGTCATTCCGGCGGCTTTCATCGCCCTCGTCAAGGCTGAACCCGGAAATCAACAAAAGTTCCGACGGCATATCGAGCGACTATATCTGGCGCATCAATTGAATTCAAGCCTTGAATTATAATCTGATGAGCCAATTGCAAAACTATTTTGTCCGCTTTTGCGTATTACCGGGCGCTTTTGCCGCC
>JAVBSA010000432.1:0-6759 GCA_031556915.1 Victivallis sp. | reverse complement strand
TTCGCCAATTTCGGGGTGGCGGATTACGTGCGGCTGCTCGCCGCCTCGTATGAAGAAGCGAAACAGGCCGCGCCGGAAGCCCTGGTGCTGAATGGCGGTTTCGCCGGGCTGACCGCCCCGGCCCAGATCGCCTACCAACGCCGTTTTCTCGAGACGGCGAAAGGGAATTTCGACATCCACGCCTTCCACCAGCACGGCGATTTCGGCGTCTTCCGCCGGGTGATCGACGAAGTTTTCCTGCCGCAACGGCGGGAAAGCGGCACGACAGCCCCGTGGTACGCCAACGAAACCGCGCTCCATTCGCTCGGCGGCCAGGAGCAGCTGCAGGCCGAAACCCTGTTCACCAAGCTCATTTTCGCCTGGGCGCGGGGCGCCATCGGCTACACCTGGTACGATCTCAGGAACGACGGCTTCAGCGAAACCGATGCGGAACACAACTACGGCATGATGACCAACGACTTCTACCCCAAAGCGGTCTATCCGGCCTTCGCCGCATTGGTCAACACCTACCGCGACATGAACTTCGACCGGGAAATCACGCTGGGCAACGGGGAATACGCCTTTCTTTTCCGCGGAGAAAACCGCCTGGCGCTGGCCGCCTGGCGCGAGGTCTCCGCCGCCGACAGCACAAGCGGCCTCTATCTGGGCGCGACGGACGGAAACCGTGTCCGCCGCGTGGACATCATGGGCAACCCGAGTGAAGTGGCGCTTGAAAGCGGCCGTTTTCTCTTTCAGCCCGGCAGAACGCCGGAGAGCCTGGTCATCGAAGGGGGAACGGAACTCAGCTTCACCCCCATCCTGAAAGTGCGCACCGTCGGGCCCGCCGCACCCGGCCGAACCTTCGCGTTGGAATTCGAATTGGAATGCGATACGGAACTCCGTCTGCAATGCGAGCTCTCGGCAGCGCCCCCCTTCCTGACGGAACAGAAGAATTTCGAATTGAAGTCGGTTCCCGGGCAAACGAATATCTTCCGCCGGAATATTCTGGTAACCGGCGACCCCGGCGCGGATGTCCGCCGGATTCCGCTCCGCATTGCGATTCCCGGCGGCGGCGAGGCGGAAATCGCCATCCCGGTTTACCCGGCTCGAAAACTGTCGCCGGCTTTGGGCGAAAAGCCGGACTTCGTCCTCGACCGCCGGATTCAGGTGACCAGCCTTTACGACAAAGAGCCGAACCGTTCGATCTGGCAGGGCCCCCAGGATCTCAGTGCAAAAATCTTCTGCGGAATCGAACGGGATGTCTTCGTCGTCCGGGCGGAGGTGACGGACGATGTTCACCGCCAGAATGATTCCGGCAAAGAGATCTGGAAGGGCGACAGCATACAGCTCTTTTTCCAGCTGCCCGGCCAGAAAGGCACCTGGGAACTCGGCGGGGCGCTGACCGCATCCGGCACGGCAAGCCACGTCTGGAACGCGCCGGAAAACTTCGACGCGGCGGCGGCCAACGCCGCGCTCAAAGTGAACGTCAGCCGCACCGGCACACGCACCGGCTATGAGTTCCGGATTCCCTTCAAAGCGATCGGCCTGACCGCGCAAATGGCAAAGGAGGGATTCCGTTTCAATCTGCTCGTCAACGACAGCGACGTACCCGGCGACGAACGCGAAGGATGGATCCGGATCGCCCCGGGAGCTGGCGACGAGCGCAAACCGCTGCGTTACCCCGTGATTTTCTTCGAATAGACCATTACAGCAATGGCGTCATATACAACGGCAAACAGATAAAGCCGTCTTTTTCCATGATATCCTGGCTGTGGATAAGATACGACTTGTGCAACTGTTGAGCAAATTTGTTGCGGAATTTCTGCAATGAATGAAAGGTATAATGCTTGCCGGATTTGACTTCCAACGCCGATATATTGTGCCTGCTGGTGACTTTACTCTTGGAAATCAGGAAATCGATTTCCATTCTTTCGCCGGCATCCTCACGATCCGCATTCGAGTAAAAATAAAGCTTGTGCCCTTTGGCCGTCAGCATTTGCGCAACAATATTTTCCGTAATCATTCCTTCATTGATCTCCAGGGAACCGGACAGCAGTTTTCGGTAAATTTCCTCACCGACAATGCCGCCTTCATCAAATGCGTGACTGATCAACAATCCGGTATCCGCCATATAGCACTTCAAAGTCATCCGGTCCATATTCAATTTCAATCCGACACTCGGAGCCGTTGCGTTCCACGCCATGTTGACGATCATGGCGTCCGACAGCCAGAAGAGGGCGTCTTCATAATCCCGCAGACGTGCATTTTTGGACAGGGACGCCAGTTTGAAGCGTTTTTCATGTTTTTGCAACTGGGCGGGAATTTCGTCAAAAATCGCTTCCACTTTTCGTTCATACCCCTTGGCGTGCTTGCTAATATCCGCACGATAAAGAGTCAGGATATCCCTCTTGACGGCATCGACTTTTTCAAAATCGCGGGTGTCGACATACTCCCGGACCGCCTGGGGCATTCCGCCGACAATCAGATATTGCCTGAAGGAATCCATGACTTTGCGGTGCATCGCCTGTCCCAACGGCTGCAACTTCTCAAAGCATTGCGCGACAAGCGGAAAAAGCGTTTCGTTATCGACGGCCCACAGAAACTCCTCAAAGTCCAGCGGATACAGTTTCATATGCCGTTCTTCGGAAGGGATGACGATATCGCTCACATTGGCATTGATGGACATGAGCGACCCGGTTTCAATGAAATCATAGCGCCCGTCCGCGACAAAATATTTGATCGCGGCTCTGGCCCTGGGGAACAATTGAACCTCGTCGAATATAATGAGCGATTCATGCTGATGGAGCCGGACATTGAAATATGCGGAGAGGTACGAAAAGAAAGTATCCAGATCGTTCAGGTAATGCTCAAAGAGCTCTTTGACATCCGAAGCCGCGTTATTGAAGTCGATCAGGATATAAGACTTGTATTCCCGCCTGGCGAATTCTTCAACGATAAAACTTTTCCCTACCCGCCGGGCCCCATCCAGCAGCAAGGCGGTTCGGCGGGCGTCATTTTTTTTCCATGCCAGTAATTGAGCATAAATTTTGCGTTTCACAATCCACCCCCGGCAACAAAATCACGTTTTCAAGACTTTCAATAATACAATATTACACGTTTTCAAGGTTTTTCAAATGATAAAAACACACGTTTTCAAGATTTTCGTATAAAAACACCTGTTTCCAAAACGATCTTGAAAGCGGTGGGGAGCGCGTATTCGCCTTCGAGTTCTTTGGGAGTCACCCAGCGGAACTCTGCCGTTTCCGTTTCGCATTCGACGCGGAAACATTTCATGTGCCACTCTTTATGGGTGAAGATGTGCTTGCGGTCGGGCAAAGCCGTCACCGCACCGCTCCATAATGGGGTTACCTGATGTCCTTCGAGGTTCGGGAGTTCCCAGAGCCCGGCGAGGACCCCTTTGGCGGGGCGGCGGCGGAGGGCGATTCTGCCGTTGTGAATCAATACAAAGACGGTCAGCTTTTCGACGGCGCGCTTTTTCTTTTCCGTTTTGGCCGGGAGTTCCGCGATCCTGCCGTCGCGCCTGGCAATGCAAAGTTCACGCCAGGGGCATTCGTCGCACCTGGGAACTCCGTTGGGGAGGCAGACGGTAGCTCCGAGCTCCATCAGTGCCTGAGTGAAGTCCCCTGCCCTGCCGGAAGGGTAATGGTCTGCGAGGAAACGGGCGATTTCCGCTTTCGGCCTGTTTTCACCGGTGAGGCGCGCAATAACGCGGATCACGTTGCCGTCTACGGCCGGTTCGGGGAGGTTGAGGGCGATCGAACAGACCGCGCCCGCCGTGTAATCGCCGACTCCGGGGAGCGCGAGCCAGCCGGCCAACGTATCGGGGAAACCGTCATGTGCAATAACCCGGGCGGCCTTCTTGAGATTCCGGGCGCGGCTGTAATACCCGAGCCCCTCCCAGAGCTTCATCAGCTTTTCCTCATCGGCGGCGGCGAGAGTTTCGACGGTCGGGAACTCCCTCATAAAGCGTTCGTAATAAGACTTCACCGCTTCGACGCGGGTCTGCTGGAGCATGATTTCGGAGACCCACACCCGGTAAGGAGTCGGATTCTCCCGCCAGGGCAGAATCCGTTTATGGCGGTCGTACCACGCCAGCAATCGATCAGGCCAGGAGAGCACGGAGCTCACGGACTTTGGCGGCGACATCTTCGGCCTGCGTGATTTCGGTAACCATTGCGACCCGCTTCACACCGGCTTTGACAAGTTCGGGGAAGTGATGCTTTTTGATTCCGCCCATCACGGAAAAGGGGAGCCCGGCCACGGGCGCGATTTTTCCGATGGCTCCGACGCCGAGCGCGCCGCAGGCGACCTCTTTGGTCTGAGTGGGATAGATGGGCCCCACATTGATGCAGTCAGCTCCCTCCCGTTTGGCACTGAGCGCCTCTTCGAGATTGTGGGTGGAATTGCCGAGAATGAGATCGGCGGTCAAACGCCGGGCGGCCTCGAGCGGCAGGTCCTCCTGCCCCAGGTGGACGCCGTCGGCGTTGGCGGCGAGGGCCACATCGACGTGATCGTTGATCATCAACAAAATGCCGTATTCGTTGGCGACGGGGCGGCAGCGGAGCGCGAGTTCATAAAGAAACTTTTTCCCCTTATGTTTTTCCCGCAGCTGCACCAGGGTGCCGCCGCCTTCGGCGATCGCTTTGAAGACATCGAAGGGATCGCGCCCGAGACAGAATTCGGAGGAGATGACGGGGTAAATATCGCGGCGGTCGAACGCGGCGACGCGTTCTTCGCGGCTCTTGAAGCAAGAGAGGATCATAAGTCAGGCCTGTTCGTTTTTCCGCTTGAAATGCTTGCACTCCCCCATCGGGTCGGCGGGTTTGCCGTCGATTCCGCAGAGAGTTTTGAAAGGGTGCTCGATGAAGTGGACGCAGTTGCGGCAGAAGCGGCCGTAATTCTCATCGGGGGCGATATCGGCTTTGGCGTCGGTCTCGACCTCCCCCAGCAGGGCGGCGAGCTTGTTTGAGCTTTGCGCGACAGGCGCAACATCCTTTGAAGGAGTTCCCAATTCGCCGCCGCAGAGGGCGCAGACGAAGACTTCCCCCAGCCGGGTGAAGCCGTCCATCTTCATTTTCGTCTTGACGACGCTTTTTTCGCCGCAGAGCGGGCAACTGACCGGTTCGCCTGATTTCATGGAAATAAGATACACCCGCTCCCCGGTACATGCAAATCGAATCAGTCGAAACGCCAGCGAACTTTTTCCGTCTCGTATTTTGGCCAGTCGGTGGCTCCGGCGGTCAGTTCCGTCACGGTAAAGCCGCTGGCCCGCCCGTCGACAAAAAGAACGTTGGACGTGGTTCCATGGTGGAATCCGACCGGCCGGTTGCCGCTGGAGCCAATCAGAACCGCCCAAAGCGGATCGCCCTGGCGCTCCGTGGAGCCTTCTCCGCCGTAAAGCGTTTTCGAGGGATGCTTTATTTTTCCTATTTTCTTCGGCGTCAGGCTGTTGTACTGATTATTCAGGCCATATGCGGGGGGGCTGTCGGTTCCGGGGGCGGTGTAGCCGGGACACAACAGGATTTTCGTCCTCCGTTTCAAATCCGTACCGTAGGTATCGTAATAGGCGAAATTGCTCACTCCCGGCAGATAGCCGCGCCGGACCAGCATCACGTACCAGCGGTCGGAGTTGCCCCAATTGGCTCCCGGCGTCGCCACATAAATATAAAAAGGCAGCAGGAGATCCTCGTTGTCTCCGGCGTAGCTGTGGACCGCAAGGCCGATCTGTTTGAAGTTGCTGAGGCAGTTGCTCGCTTTCGCTTTGTCCCGCGCCTTGTTGAGCGCGGGGAGCAGCATCGAAGCCAGGATCGCGATAATCGCAATCACGACCAGGAGTTCGATCAAAGTAAAATTTCTGTGGATATTGCGCATGTTCGTTCCTCCTTTTATTGATTAAAATTCCACTCCGGAAATCGCCAGCAGGATCGGGGTCTGTACACCGTTGCGCGAACGGAAGTCGATCGATTTGACCGCGACTCCCATGTTCGGGTTCTGCCATTCGAACACCCGCACATAACGCCAGGCGGGCTTTTCATCCAGGGTATTGGTTACTTTCACAGGAACGGGGCGGGCGGATTCATCCTTGACATATCCGTTCCACCAGTTGTTGCAGTTGCGCGGGATATCGATCTCGATCTTCTCGGCCGAACCGTCGGCATAGTTGACGACATAGTCGCCGATCACGCCGGGCGTGCCCCAGGCGGCGGCGTGGAGGAAGTAAAGATTCCGCACCTTCCGGTTGACCGGGATTCCCTCAGCCGCCTCCGGCAATCGCGGCGTCAGGTTCCGGCTGCGGAGCGTCACGACCGCCTTCCCGCCGTTGGCCGCCGGGTCGATGAGGTCGAAAGGCACGTCGTAAAAGGTCCGGCGGCCGGTCTTGAAGTCGCGCATGTCGTTGAGGTTCCCTTCGTCGGCCCAGCCGCCTTTGCCGTCGCCGGCGGTGTCGTCGGCAAGACCCATGGTGCAGAATTTGCCGAGATCGAGGGTGAACACCTTGGCCGGAGCCTCCGCCGGAGCCGCGAATCCGGGCAAGGCGGGAACGCCGTGGCCGGTTTCCACCACACGGGCTTCCAGCGGAGCGGGGGCGGCGGCGACTTTGAAGGAGGCGCTTTCCAGCGCTTTCGCTACTTCCGCGCCGGGAGCGTTGATCCGGAGATGGATCGGTTCTTCGGTCACCGCATACGACGCGACCGGGTTGCCCATCAGGTCGAACGCCTCGACTTTGCCGGGAAAGCGGACTCCGAGTTCCAGCTTGCCGCC
>JAVBSA010000155.1:0-5224 GCA_031556915.1 Victivallis sp. | reverse complement strand
CGTCCACGCGGGTGATCCACTGGCGGAGCGCCTCGTTCATGGCGTCCTTGAGCGTGGCGCTGCCGCTGTCCACGGAGGTGACTTTGGTGCCGAGTACTTCCATGCGCTGCACGTTCGGGGCCTGGCGGCGGATGTCTTCCGCGCCCATGAAAACCTCGCATTCCATACCGAAAAGCGCCGCCACGGTGGCGGTGGCTACGCCGTGCATCCCAGCTCCGGTTTCGGCGATGAGGCGTTTTTTGCCCATCCGGCGCGCCAGGAGCGCCTGGCCGATGGTGTTGTTGACCTTGTGCGCCCCGGTGTGGTTGAGGTCTTCGCGCTTGAGGTAGATACGGGCCCCTTTGATCGATTCGGACAGGCGTTTGGCGTAGTAGAGCGGCGACTCGCGCCCGACGTAGTCGGCGAGAAGTTCCCGGTATTCCTGCTGGAATTCCGGGTCTTCCTTGGCTTTCAGGTACTCTTTTTCCAACTCATGCAGAGTCGGCATCAGCGTTTCGGCGATGTATTGGCCGCCGTAGATTCCAAAATGGGTGTTCATTGTTCCAGCTTCTTGAAAAACAGTTTCATTTTTTCTTCTGACTTGATTCCGGGGGCGGATTCGACCCCGCCCGCCACGTCCACCCCGAGGGGGACGACGATTCTGACCGCTTCGGCGACGTTGGCGGGGGTCAGGCCGCCCGCGAGCATCACCGGGTACTTCCGGGCCGCCAGCGCCGCCAAGCGCCAGTCGCAGCAGACCCCGGAACCGCCCCCGGCGGAATCGATGACGAACCGTTCCGCCCGGTATAAATCCAATTTCTTTAAATCAGCCTCGCTCCTCAGATGGAGCGCTTTCCAACCTTTTTCGAATGCTTCCCCGTGATATTGGACAAGATCGAAAAACTCTTCCGCTCCCGGTACGGGGTCGGTCACCACGGCGACCGTTTTGACCGGGAGGTCTTTTGTCAGCTCACGCCATCGCTCGCGCGGAACATAACGCTTCGATTGCGGAACCAGGACGAAACCGACGTAATCGGCTCCGAGCGAGACGGCCAGCTCCACGTCTTCGCGGCGGGTGAGGCCGCAGATTTTTACCTGAGCAGTTCGCATAGCGCGTCCCCCGGGTGTTCGGCCCGCATCAGGGTCTCCCCGATCAGGAAGGCGCTGACGTTGAGCATCGCCATATCCTCCCGCGAACGGATGGCGCTCTCCGACACCGCGACTTTGCCCGCCGGAATCTTCGCCAGCAGCTCTTTCGCAAGCGTGAGGCTGGTGTCGAAGGTGGCGAGGTTGCGGGCGTTGACGCCGACGATTTCCGCGCCGTTTTCGAGCAGCATGTCGAGTTCCGGGGCCGTGTGCGCCTCGCAGAGCACATCGAGATCGAGCGAGGAAGCAAACTCGTGCAATCTGCGGAACTCCGCAGCCGGGAGCATCGCCGCGATCAGCAGAATCGCGTCGGCCCCCAGCACCCGCGCTTCGAGGATCTGATATTCGTCGTAGATGAAATCTTTGCGCAGCAGCGGAATTTCCACCGCCTTTCGAGCCCGTTCGAGGTTTTCAAGGGAACCGAGGAAAAAATTCTTCTCGGTCAGCACCGAAAGCGCCGCCGCGCCCGCCCGTTCCAGCTGCGGCGCGACTCGTTCAATATCGAGGTTCTCCCGGATCAAGCCCTTGGAGGGAGAGGCTTTTTTGAGCTCCGCAATCACCCGGAAGCCGGTTTTTTGCAAACTCTTCTTAAAACCCTTCACCGGGGGGAGGGCGGCAAGGCGCTTCTCGAGTTCCGCCGCCGGAATCCGCCTCTTCTGTTCCGCGAGTCCGATGCGGCTTTTTGCCACGATTGTTTCAAGCACATTTGCCATTGCTCGCTCCGATCAGTTGCTGCAGTTTTTTCAATGCCCTGCCGGAATCGATCGATTCGGCTGCTTTGGCGATTCCTTCCTGAAGCGTCGGCGCGCCGCCCGCCACGTAAATGGTGGCCCCGGCGTTCAGCAGCACCGAGCCGCGCGGGCCCCCTTGACTGGTTCCGTCGAGGACGGAGAGGAGAATGCCAGCGTTTTCCTCCGGCGTGCCCCCCTTGATTTCATCGAGTTCAAAGCTGTTGCCGATGAGGAGGTCGGGGAGCAGTTCGTAGGTGCGGATCACGCCGTTTTTAAGTTCGGTTACCCGGGTGGGGCCGTAGCTGCTGATTTCATCGATTCCTTCGAGGCCGTGCACCACCATGGCGCGGCGGACGCCAAGTTCCTTGAGCGCCCCCGCAAAGAGTTCGGTCAGCTCCGGCGAATAGACGCCGAGCACGATCGCCCGCGCGCCCGCCGGATTGCAGAGGGGACCGAGCATATTGAAAATAGTGCGCACCTTGAGCTCCCGGCGGAGTACCGCCACACTGCCGAGCATCGGGTGGAGTTTGGCGGCGTAAAGAAAACCGATGCCGTTTTCCACGATTTCATTTTCGATCACCGGAATCGGCGCGTCGAGGTTGTAACCGAGCGCAGACAGCACGTCGGCGGAACCGCACTTGCTCGAGGCCGCCCGGTTGCCGTGCTTGGCGACCGTGACCCCCGCTCCCGCCGCCACAAAGGCGCTGGTGGTGGAGATGTTGAAGCTGTTGGAGCCGTCGCCGCCGGTGCCGACCACGTCGACCACCTCGCGGCGGCCGCAGTCGATGAACGCCGCCGCCCGGCGGAGCGTGCGCGCCGCCCCGACCAGTTCGGATTGCGAGACCCCTTTCATACGGAGCGCCGCCAGGAACGCCCCGACCTGCGAGTGGGGAACCACGCCGCCGGTGATGATCCGGAACGCTTCTTCCATCTCCACGGGGGCGAGGTCGCGCCCGTCGAAAACCTGATTCAAAAAACGGGTCAGCATACTGTCATCTCCTTGCCAGGCGGGACGCGTTGACGCAGGCGAGGAAGTTCGCCAGCTGCCGCTTGCCGGTGGTGGTGAGGATCGATTCGGGGTGGTACTGAATGCCTTCAATGAGCATCTCCCTGTGGCGGATGCCCATCACTTCGCCCTCTTCGCTGCGGGCGGTGACTTCAAACTCCGGCGGAATCGAATCCCCCGCCAGTGCGAGCGAGTGGTACCGGACCGCCTTGAACACCGCCGGGAGCCCGGTGAACAACCCCTTGCCGTCGTGCGTGATCTCGGAGACCTTGCCGTGCATGATCCGGGAGGCGTTGACCACCTTGCCCCCGAACACGTGGCCGATCGCCTGATGGCCGAGGCAGACGCCGAGCATCGGGATCGCACCCGCGGCTTTGCGGATCAGTTCCGGCATGATCCCGGCCTCTTCCGGGCGGCCGGGGCCGGGGGAGAGGATGAGCGCTTCGGGGCGCAATGCAAGCACCTCTTCAGGCGTGACCGCATTGTTGCGGCGCACTTCGACGTGGCAGCCGAGCTGTTCCAGGTACTGCACCAGGTTGTAGGTGAACGAGTCGAAATTATCCAGCATGAAAATCATGATCAGAACTCCAGGTTGTTGGCGGCGAGTTTCACCGCTTTGAGCATTGCGGCGGCCTTGTTGGCGGTTTCTTCGTATTCACTGGCGGGATCGGAGTCGTAGACGATTCCGGCCCCCGCCTGGATGGACATCTCATCGCCCTCAAGCACGATGGTGCGGATGGTGATGGCGAGATCCATATTGCCGTCGTAGCTGAAATAACCTACAGCGCCGCCGTAGACGCCGCGCGGCTCCGGTTCGAGGTCGCGGATCAGCTCCATCGCCCGGATTTTGGGCGCTCCCGAGAGCGTTCCCGCCGGAAAACTCGAACGGACGAGGTCGAACGCGTCGCAGCCGTCTTTCGGCAGAGCTTCGACCGTGCTCGTCAGGTGCATCACGTGCGAATAGCGCTCGACCGTCATGAAATCCTTCACCTGGACGCTCCCCGAAAGCGCCACCCGGCCGAGGTCGTTGCGGGCGAGATCCACCAGCATCAGGTGTTCGGCGCGCTCCTTTTCGTCATTGAGCATTTCGTCGGCGAGCGCCATATCCTCGGCCGGCGTTGCGCCGCGCCGCCGGGTTCCGGCGATCGGACGCAGAATCGCGTTGCCGTTGTCGAGTTTGCACAAGGTTTCGGGCGAGGAACTGATGAGCGTACGCTCCCCCATCTTGAGGAAAACCGTGTAGGGTGAGGGATTGATCAGCCGGAGCGCCCGGTAAAGCTGAAGCGGCGGCACGGTATTTTTCGCGGTGAACTTGCGCGAGAGTACGATCTGGATGATGTCGCCGTCGTAGATGTGCTGCCGCGCTTTTTCGACCATCTCCATAAACTCCTCGCGAGTGGCGTTCGAGGTGAGAACGGGAACTTTCCCTTTGACTGCGGCGGGAATTTCGGGCGCGGTGCGGAGTCTCGCCGCGATCGCTTCCAGCCGGCCCGCCGCATGGTTGTAAGCCGCCCGGCGCGACTGGAATTCCTCCGGCCGGACACAGACGCTGAGCGTCATCGTGTGCTCCACATTGTCGAAGATGATCATTTCATCGGTGAGCATCATCGCGCTGGTCGGGCCGGACAACCCCGGTTTGGGTTCCGGGAGCGTCTCAAATTCCCGCACCGTCTCGTAACCGAGGTAGCCGATCGCACCGCCGAACAGCGGCGGCAACCCCGGAACCTGAGCCGGGCGGATCCCCTTCAACAAAGAACGAAGCGCGAAAAGAGGCCCCTCCGGCGACGGCAATTCTTCCCCGCCATAATACGCCTTCCCACCCTCAACCGTAAAAATTCCCCGCGGATTCAACCCCAGGAATGAGTAGCGCCCGAAGCGTTCGCCCGCCTCGACGCTTTCCAGCAAAAATACGTACTCGTCTTCCATGAGCCGCGCCAGCACACTCACCGGAGTCTCCAGGTCGGCGATCATCTTCCTGACCACCGGAACCAGGTTGGCTCCCTCGCAAAGTTTGTTGAATTCTTCGAACGTCTGCATCTCCATATCTCCTTGAAATTTGAAATTTGCGCACAAAAAAACGGGCCGCAATCTTTTTGATTGAGACCCGCTATTGGTTCTTATGTTTATGATCGCTTACGAGAGCGACCGCCTGTCGGACGAAACGGCACGGCAAAACTGGCCAATAGCGGGAAGTCGCCACAGCCAGCTGCAATAAAACGCGTTGTTCCGATTCTGTTTCATGCTTTCTAATATGGCATAGTTTCAAACATTATCAAGGAGGCAATCGAAAAAAAACGGTAATTTTTTTCACACACCCGGGCCTTGAGGCTCCGCCTCGCTACTCCGCCAGGAGGCGCTTTGC
>JAVBSA010000114.1:0-6436 GCA_031556915.1 Victivallis sp. | reverse complement strand
GATATGGATCCAGCCGTCGCGCCCTTCGCCGTCATCCTCATTGACGAGGAGGTTGAAGCGGAATCCGTCGGCGGCGCCGGCGGCGTTTGTCCCCAGCGCGGCGAGCGGAATTTCCGCTTCGTAACGGGTGACGCTCCCGGTGCGGGCGGTCCGGAACTTCACCTTCGGCCGAATCTCTTCCGGCCGAAACCCGACCGGGGCCTGCCAGGCGAAAAACTCATCCGCACCGGAATCGAGACGCGCTCCCCCCAGTTCCCAATAGCCTTCCCTGCCGGGGAACTGCAACGCGAACTGGATGCTGTCGCCGCGCCAGATTTCACTCCCCGAAGAGGGCTGCGAGTGGATATCGTCGGTGACCAGCACGCGCAGTTTCAGCGTTTCGCCGGAGACACAGATCCAGACCTCGGCCGAAAGATCCTCCTTCCCCTTCCAGAGCCGGTGAACCCGGTCGGGCTGCCCCTCGTGCGGGGAAACGACCTGGTCGCGCCGGTCCAGCCGGAAATCGGGCGGGCGGCCGTCGAAATTCTTCGCCGAGACCGGGGTGGCGGTGCGGAACGCGATCTCGAGCTCGCCCGCCATTTCGCCGATGCGATAGGCCAATTTCGTCCCCGAACCGCCTTTGAGGCGGAAAGAGACATCCGCGCTCTCCCCTTTCGCCGCCCGGAAACTCTTCCGCTGCGCCGCTACAGAGAAAACGCCGTCGATCTCGCGCCCGAACCGGTTGTCGAACACGAGGCGGAATTCGAACTCCTGCCCCGGCACGACCGCTGCCGGAGCTTCGATGCGGAACAGCGGCCCCGCCGACTCCGCCTTGCCGCCGCCCGCGAGCCGCAGCGTCGCGGGGGCGGCGGATGTTTCAAACAGGGCCATTCCGCCCGACAGAGGCACAACCTCGGCGTTCCCCATCAGGTCGATCCGTTCCGCTTTCAACGCGTCGGTGGCGATGACGAGCGGAGGATTGAACGGCTTCATCCCCTCATCCCAGCCGGCCAGCAGCAGATCCTTCTGCTGCCGGAACAGCAGCAGAAAGAGTCCGTCGTCCGCCGGCAGCTGCCGCAGGAACCGCCCGCCGCGATAGTTGCGCGCCAGCGCGGCATAGGCCGCATAGGAGGGTTTGGGGTAAAAGTCGGTGGTCATCATCCCATAATGGTGTTCGCTGTTGTAAAGGGCGAAGCCGTCGTTGCGCAGATCGTACCAGTTGTAGGCGACGGCGCCGCGCGACCAGGCGAACAGCATTTTCTTGAAGACGTTCTCCGCCTGGAAACGTTCCATTCCGCCGGTGGAGGAGAGGCCGCTTTCGTTGGAATACCACTCTTGGCACCCCACATTTTTGAGCGCGGGCAACAGCCCTTCGTCGACGGAACGGGCGTATACGGGGAACGCGCCATGCTCGTGATAGGCGACCGTGTCATAGAACCCGCGCGCGCCGGCAAGCGCGTCGAGAATGTAGCGCACGTTGTCGCGCTCTTTGCGCCCGAGGGGACGGAGAGCGGTGAATCCGGCGGTCATCACCTTCGCTTCGGGCGCGGCCAGGCGCATTTCTTTGAAGGCGGCTTTCTGCAGTTCGATGTATTCGGGCGCGCCGAACCGGGCAAAAGCGTACAGGTCGGGCTCGTTCCACACCTCCCAGTAGAAGATCCGGTCCCGGTAGCGCCCGGTGACGGTGCGGATAAAGGTGCGCCACGGTTCCAGCCCGGGCGCGGCGCGGTTCCAGGCGCGGTAATCCTTGCTGTCGCGCAGCTCCGCCGGAGCCGCCCAGCGCGGGGTGAAATAAAAACCGCCCTGGATGGCGATTCCGCGCGAGAGAAAGAGCTCCAGCATGCGGTCGAACTCGGCAAATTCCCAACGGCCGGCTTCCGGCTGGATCGCGCCCCACGAGGGCAAACCGCCCCGGATGATTTCGACCCCGGCCAGCGCCGCCGCCTCCGCTTCAAGCGTCTGGTCCGCTTTCGCCCAGCGGGGCGTGTGGGAGCAGACGCCGAACAGGAATTCGCCGCGCGGAATCGGTTCAAAGGTTCGGATCCGCGCAAAGGTGAGCTGTTTGCGGACGGAAGAACCGGAGGCTTTCTCCCGGATCTCCGCCTCCGCCGTCACCGTGCCGAAGCGCTCGAACCGGGCGGTTGGTTTCAAACGCAGCACTTCGCCGGGAGCAAGCGAATATTCGCAGCTTTCCTCCTGCCGCGCGCCGGCAAAATCGGTAAAGGTCATGGCAACGGTTCCCGCGAGGGACCGGTCGGAGCTGTTGGTGAAATGAAATTCCGGCTCCCCCTTCTCTGCGAGGATATGGAGCGGGCTGCCGGTTTCGACGTCGAACAGAAGCGCCCCGGCGGCCGGAACGGAACTGGTGAGCTCCGAGGCGGCGAGCAGAAGTTCGCTCTTGCCCCGGAATCCGAACTCGCCGGGCACAGCCGTCGCCGTTTCCGCCGGGAAATTGAGCGTAAATTCCGTATCCCCCTCTTTGTAAGCATATTCCAGGGTACGGTTTTCACCTTTGCCGTCGCGGTAACGCAAAAAGAAGACGCCGTCGCCCTTCACCGCCTTGCCGGTAAAGCGGAGAATCCGGGGAGAAACGAGGGGGCGCATCGGCAAGCGGTATTCCTTGACGCTCACGCTCCGGCCTTTGGCCGACAAAAACAGCCCATCGGAATCCAGCCGGAAATCCGCCCCCGATACGGTGAATTTGGAGCGGTCGTCGAAGAAAAGGAGGGGAGTGCGCGAAATGGCGTCCGCTTCACCCGCGGGCAGGAATCGCACTTCCCCGACCCGGATCTGCCGAAGGGCCGCCCCCTTTTTCAGCCGCAAAGAGAAACCGGCGAACCGAAGCGGCCAATCGATTTTGCGGTTCACCGCCTTCTCGGCGCCCCAACTGGAATTCTGCAGCCCATCACGGACGGGAATACGGATTTGGTTCCTCCCGTTCAGAAAAACCGTTTCGGGGGCGGGGAACTGAAAAATTTCACCATCGGCGTCAATCATGCGCAACCCGAAACCGCGAACCGTCCCGGGAGCGTCGGTGAAAAATTCAAGCTCGATCGCCCCTTCGCGGAAATCTCCGAGCGCGAGCGGTTTTTTCAGGTGCAGTTCCGCGTAGGCAAAGACGGTTTCATCGATTTCCACCGTCATATCGTTCGTCAGCTTCTGGCCGCGCTTTTCGGCGTTCACATGCTTGACCGTATCGAAGTTGAACGGAACCGGAGCCGCCCCCAGCGTCAGCAGGAGCAGACTGAAGAAGAAAAGAAGTGTTCTCATCGTCTTATTTATCCCTGAAATAAAAGTACCAGGTTTCGTTCGTGTTCCGCCGCAAATGATCAACCTCCGAATAGAAGTTGACGTGCCCGTCGAAAAAGAGAATGTTGGCCTGTCCGTCGTGGCGGAACAGATCGGTCCGGGTCGACAGGTCGGTATTGCACCAGAGATTGTAGTTGGTCGGGTTGGAATTGGTGGGCCCGCCGGATCCAGTGGTGTAATTTTGCCCTTCGCCGAGGAGCATCATATGAGAGGGCAGCAGAGCGCGGTTGGAGCTTCGGCTCTCCGGCCGCACGTAATATTTGTCTCCATCCTGGCTATAAGGCGTCAAGGGCCAGCCGTTGTCGTACCAAAGCTTATAACCCGGCATGGCATAGGACATGGAGTCCTTTCCGGCCACAATGGTCGCTTTGCAGAAAAGCGCGGGGTGGCGGCGCAAATCGCAGCTGTCATCCCAGTTTTTCACCTGCCGGTTGACGCCAAGATAGGGAAGCACCTGAAAAACCCACCAATGAGAGTTGTATTTTTCGGTGCCGACATTGGGAACGGCGACCGGAAAAAAGGTGTAGTCCCCCGCATAGTTGTACAATCCGAGATAAAGCTGTTTGAGCGTGCTGACGCAGCCGATGCGATACGCCTTGCCCCGGGCTTTGCCGAGCGCGGGCAGCAGCCTCGAGGCCAGGCTCGCGATGATCGCAATCACAATCAAAAGTTCGATCAGAGTGACTTGTTGTCTCTTTTTCATTTGGTTCTCCCTGTTAAATTGGCAATGGATCCACGGTCGATAAAGTCGGCTTGCAGACAAACCTGCGTCCCGGTGGAGGTTCCCTCGAGAATCCGGCCGGCCAGCTCCGCGAGAGCGGCGCCGTAACGGGCGGGCGTACTGGCGAAGGTGGAGATTCCCGGCATGGCGGGGATGTCCCCGCCGGTGATGATGCCGACCGCTCCGGGCACCTCGACGCCGAGCTCGCGCAACTTCCCCGCGAGATAGCGGGCGCCGCTGTTGCTTATGGTGAATACGGCGGTGAAATCGAATGCCCCCGAACGGATCCGGCCGGCGAATTCGTCAATCGCCCGGTCCGCTTTTTCACCCGGAGCGATGTGACAGTCGATCATCTCGATTGTCATATTGTTGAGCGAGGCGAAGGTTTCGAACCCGCGCAGGCGGAAGGCGAGCGCGCCGCGCTCGTAACGGGGCTCATTGTAGAGGAGCGCAACCTTTTTATGGCCCATTTCATGGAGGTAAGCCGCGATCCGCGCTCCGGTGGAGTGGTTGTCTTCGCAGACGTAATGCATCCCCAACAGCGGAATTTCGCGGCGGGAAACGATCACCGGCACCGGGAAGCGGACGAAACTGTCGAGGTTCTCGGGAGCCATCTGCGGTCCGGTGGGGCTGTCGAAGATGACCAGGTCGGCCGTGTCGCCGTCGATTCCGGCCAGCGGCCTCTCCTGCCGGTAGTCGCAGACTTTCGCGATGCATTCGAAGTTCGCCGCCTCGAGCGCCTGCCGGATTCCGGGAACGATCGCGGGGATGGTATCGCTCGGCCAATCGGGCTGAAGCAGCAGAATGCGCTTGCGCCCCACCGCCGTCATCTTGGAGACGAAAGAGCCGCGCCCGACATGGGCAACCAGCAGCTTGCGTTCCTTCAGCCGCTTCAGCGCGGCCATCACCACCGGCTGGCTGACGCCGTACTCGTCGATCAGCTGCCGCACGGGCGGGAACGAATCCCCGTCCGCCATCAGCGCGACCTTCCGCCGCAGCTCCAGCGTCAGCCAATCGGTCTTATTGCTCGTCGAAATCATACCGCTCCCCGAGTGTGTATATCATGTACACATTAATTATACGACAAACGCCGCGCAAAAGCAAGAGGCGCGAGGAAAATTCTGCAAAAAATGTTGCTTTACGCCGCGGCGGGAGCCATGCGGACGCGGCAGCGTTTCAAATAACTTCGGTGCGGCAATTGACTTTTTCCAAGGGCGATGGTACATTACTCCGAACAATCATGGAGCAATCATTTTATGAACACGACACAATCGATGCCGCCGGTGATGATTCTCTGCGGCGGCCAGGGGATCCGGCTGCGCGAAGTGACCGATGCCCTGCCGAAACCGATGGTGATGGTCGGCGAACAGCCGATGATCTGGCACATCATGCGGAGCTACGCCGCATTCGGCGCCAAACGCTTCATTCTCTGCCTCGGCTACAAGCGCGAGGAATTCGTCGATTATTTCCTGAATTTCCATGCCCGTTCGGGCGACGTGACCATCCGGCTCGGCAAGGATCGCACCCTTCTCTACCACGACGAAGCCTATGAGGCGGATTGGGAGGTGACGCTGGCCGATACCGGGATGGAAACCATGACCGGCGGCCGGATCCGCCTGGCCTCGCGTCATCTCACCCCCGAAGACCGCGAATTTTTCCTGACCTACGGCGACGGCCTTGCCGACATCCATATCAGCGATCTGCTCGCGTTTCACCGCAAATGCGGACGCGGACTCACGCTTTCCGCCGTGCACCCCGAAGGGCGTTTCGGTGAAATGAAGCTCGAAGGCGACCAGGTGCGCGGTTTCGCCGAAAAGCCGCTCCGTTCCGAAAGCTACATCAACGGCGGCTTCATGGTCGTCAACCGCGAAATCGTAACCGATTACCTCGAGCGGGCGAACGACTGTTTCTTCGAAGCCGAACCGATGAGCCGCATCCAGAAAGCCGGTCAAATGACGGCGTTCCGCCACGAGGGCTTCTGGCAGTGCATGGATACTCCGCGCGAGCACAAGCTGTTGAACGACCTGTGGCGAAGCGGCAACGCGCCGTGGGCGAAACACTGGAATCGCAAACAAAATGACTGACCAATTCGGCGGAATCTACCGGAACAGGCGGATTCTCCTCACCGGCCACACCGGATTCAAGGGGAGTTACCTCGCCTTCTGGCTTCGGAAACTCGGCGCGGAACTCCGCGGCGTCTCGCTGGAACCGGAGACGAATCCTTCGCATTTCGAACTGCTGAAGCTCGAGATGGATTCCCGCTGCATCGACTTGCGCGACCGGGCGGCGATCCGCGCCGATCTCGCGGCCGCCGTCGGGGTCGAGCTCGACGAGCACGACCTTGAGCGCAACCTGGTCGAGCTGGTGCGTTTGTTCCTCCTGGAACCTTGATTCCTACCCTCCTCCGCCGTGCTTTTCCCGACCGTC
>JAVBSA010000392.1:0-17542 GCA_031556915.1 Victivallis sp. | reverse complement strand
CGCGGCCAGGCTTTTCTGCTCGAGAACCAGCAGAGTTCCCCCGCGCACCCGGATGAATTCATTCAACGAGGGCTCCTCCCCCAAAGTCAGTTTCTGCTCTTCCGCCGCCTCGGCGGGAACCACGAGCAGAGACCAGTCGGGAATCTCCCGGGGAGATTTCGCCCGGAGGAAAGGAATGTTGTGTTCGCGCAGAATTTCTTCAAGCGCAACAACATTCGCCTCCGCCCCGGTATCATAAACGAACACCCGGCGGGCGAGCTCGATTCCGCGGGTCAGGATATTCGCATCCGCGACGGAAACGTCGTAGAAATTCCGCCCGGCGATTTTTTCGCCGTCCCGAAGCGTGAGGCGCATCTGATAGCGGCCCGGAGAAAGCGTCTCCGGCAGCTTCAGTTTGACCGGTTCCCGGTACCGCTGCTGCGGCGCGAGGTGCGCGATCGGGTACGAGGCAACCGCCGTAAGCCGGCCGTCCTTCTCGGCGGCCAGCTCCACATCGAAGGAAAGTCCCTCATAAGTACGGTTTCCGGAGTTGATCACCGCCAGGAGCCAGGTGCTCTCCCCGCCGGCGAAAAGATTGCGCGGGAAAAGAAAGTTGCCGGAGTGCAGCGACGGCAGCACCTCCTGCGTCCAGAGCCGCGCCATCGGCAAAGCGCTGATGAACCAGGGCGCGAAACCGGCGAACCTCGGATCGAGCCGGTAATGCTCGAAAATTCTCCGTCCGTAAAGGCTCTGCGCCCACTCCGGAAAATCCGGCCGAAGCGCTTTCGAGAGCGGGGCGCAGCCGGTGAAGCCGACTCCGTTTGGCGTCGCCCAGTTCGAAGGGCGCGCCGCGTAGGCGGCATACGCCTCCACCGACCCCGGCCGGTAGGTTTCATCGGTGAAATATCCCCAGGAGAACCCCACGTTTTCCCAGGAGATGAGCGCGCGGGACAGTCTCTCCTTTTCTCCGAAGATGCGCAGATTTCCCTCATAGACCTGGTTGACCACATCCATATTCCGCGTCCACGGCAGATGCAGTGAAATGTAGGAGTGCGAATCGAGCACATCGGTATCCACCGGTTCCTCGCCGTAATACTCCCACCCCGCGTTCCCGGAGAAGGAGCAGATGGGCCGCTTCTGTTTGTCGAGCGAACGGATCAACGCGACCTGGCGGTTCATTTCGCCGACCACCGACGGCATATCGCGGTGGGAGACTTCGTTGCCGAGCGACCACATGACCACCGAAGGATGGCCGCCGGTGGAATAGAAGAATTCCTCAAGCTCCCTCGAGTTCACTTCGGCGAACGCACCGGCGTCGATCTTGTGCGTGAAGCACCAGGCCCATTCGTTGTAAATCATCATGCCGCACTCGTCGGCGATCTCCAGCGCGACGGGGAGGATCGGCATATGGGCGGTACGCAGGATGTTGTAACCGACGTTCCGGCATTCGAGGATATATTTCTCGATTTTTTTCTCCGTCTCCCCGGCCGGAACGCCGTCGCCGCCGTAATTGACGGCGCTGATGTTTTCGCCGAACAGGTAGATTTCTTCGCCGTTCAGGTAAAACCTGCCGTTTTCACATTTGAAATCGCGGTAACCGAACCGGACAAGATCGGCCGAAAGCGTCTTGCCCGCCCGGCCGAGCGTCAGGACGAAATGATAAAGATAAGGCTTTTCGGGAGTCCATTTCACCGGGTCTGCCAGCGGCACGGTGACGGAAAAATCATTCACACCCGGTCTCAGGGTACAGGACATTCCGGTTCGTCCGGCGGTGATTTGTTCCCCTTTCATCGCGGAAATCACCATGCCGGCCAGATCGACGGCCGTCTCTTCGCGGGCGGAATTCACGATCCGGCAATCGACGGATACGGTTCCCGCCGCCAGGTCGGGCGTGACGACCATACGATCGATCCGCAGCTCCGGCTCCAGCGAAAGGCGCACATCCTGCCAGATTCCGGCCTTGATATTGAAGATGGCCCATTGGGAACCGTAAACACGCGCAATCGGGCGCTGCGCGCCGAAAATGGGACCGTTATCCGAAAGCACCCGGACGCAAAGAAGGTTTTCCCCCGCCTTCGCCGCACCGGTCGCATCCAGCTTGAACGGGGTAAAATCCCCGTGATGGCGGCCGATTTCCACCCCGTTGAGAAAAACCGCGGCGTCGTATCCGACCACATCGAATTCGAGCATAATCCGCCGTTGAGCGAGATCGGCGGCGGAAAGCTCGAACTTTGTCCGGTAATATCCCCGGGCATAAGGCCGGCCGGCCGTCTGCCTGTCGGGATACCGTTTGTACCAGTTGAGCGGAATCGGGATATCATCCCAGCCGGAAGCGTCGAAGGAAGGCGCGGAGAACTCCGCCTCTCCGGCCGGATCGGCGAGGATCGGCGAGGCGGAGGTCTCCACGCCGGAGAATTTCCAGATCCCGTTGAGGGAACGTTTGCGGACAAAATCCTTCACGGTTCCGCCGCCGGGAAGCGCGACCTCCTCCGCCGCAACCGTTTCCACCCGCCTGAAGGAGTGAGCCGGGGGCAGGTAGGGCGGCAGCTCCGCGGCAACGACCGCGGCTCCCGGAATCAGGAGCCCGAGAAACAAGCACCGTTTCAGCATCGGGCTCACCGGAAGAAATGCATGTTGATGGGAGTCTCGCTGACCGTATGCCAATTGGCCATCACCTCACCGTACCCCAGGACGCCCACATGGCCGTCGAAGAAGCAGAAGTTCGCCTTTTCGCGGTGCCGGTAAGCGATCAATCCCCACGTTCCCGGCGTCTCGGCGCTGCCTTTGTAGGTCACGATGGAGGGCTCGCTCACCGTGTAATGGAGAGAATCGCCGAAGGCAACCGAACCGCCCGGCCGCCTGAGGCGGCTCAGTTTATAAGCTCCGACTCCATTGTCATACACATCGTAGTAAGTGTAGCCGTAAGAGGAATAAGCCTCGCCGGCGCCCGCATTCGCATTGAGCACGGCATAAGAGACCGGGCAGAGAAGCTTGACCGGGAACTGGTGATATCCCAACGCCGCATACGTTCCCATTCCGAGCAGGGAGCGGAACATGTCGTTGGCGAAGTAAGCTCCGCCGGCATCCCAGAATCCAGGCTCCCAATCCAGCAGGCTCGGCACCCAGAAATCATTGCAGGCCGCGGCGTACATATGCCCGGCGGTCCCGTATTGTTTCATCAGGTTGACGCACTGGCTCGCCTTGGCGGTCGCCCGGGCTTTGTTCAGAGCGGGCAGAAGCATACTGGCGAGAATGGCGATAATCGCGATTACCACCAGAAGTTCGATTAATGTAAAACGTCGTCTTCTCATTTCAGTTTTCTCCTCAATTATTATTTTACGCGAGCCGGTCCGGTCGATTGCCTGACGATTAAGCCGGGCTCAAGTATTTTCTTCAAAGATTCCCCCGAGTTGCGGGCGCTGAAAAGATAGGCGATCGCCTCGGTAATCATCCGGGAGGTGTTTCCGCAGCAGGTTGTGAGGGGAGCCGGATAATGTTCCGACCCTTTGAGATTGTCGAAGCCGGTCACGGAAACATCGTCCGGAATCCGCAGTCCGGCCGCCATCAACCGCTCCATGATTCCCAGTGCGGTCTCGTCGCAATGCCCCAGAACCGCCGTGAACGGCTTGCCCCGCTCCAGAAGCGCGCCGGCGCACCGGTAACCGTCGAAACGGCTGCCCTCTTCACAGTAAAAAAGCAGATCCGGGTCCAGTTCAAGGCCGTGTTCCCGGAACGCCCGGGTGATCCCCGGCCAGCGGCGCGGATCGTCTGAGTTGCCGATGAAGGCGATTTTCCGGTGGCCCAGCCCGGCCAGGTGTCCGACCAGTTTGCCGAATCCGGCGTTTACGTCTTCCGCCACAAAATTCATATCGATTTCCGGCTGCCAGCGTACGCAAACGAACTTCTTCCCGGTTTTGCGGACGATGTCCACCACAACCGGGGAAAAGCTGCAGAAATGGTCGATAATCACCCCGTCGCACCCCTTGAGCACCTGTTCGAAGCGCTCGACGTCGACGTTCTCTTTATCGAGCATCAGAACCGTGGCGTTCAGATGGCTGCGGCTGAGCTGAAAAAGAAGCTGATGAAACAACTCCTGCTGATACAGCCTCATATCGGGGTCGAACACAACCAGGATGCGGCTGTTCTCCATCACCTCGGGAACGGGGTAAACCAGCGTGCCCAGCCCCTGGACGGGCTGGAGCACTTTCTCATTGGTCAGCTCCGAGATCGCCCGGCGCAGCGTGTTGCGCGAAACGCCGTAACGATCCATCAACTCCCTTTCGTTGGGGAGCATCCGCAAGTTTTCGCTGTCGATATAGTCGAGCAGCCGCTTTTTGAGTTTCTCATAGAGCGGTTCCCGGATCAATTTTTCTTCAAGGACTTCCATTTTCACCTCAATCATTCCAAGTCATACCATAATTATACCAAATACCAACCTATTTGTCAAGAGGCTGTAAAAATTTTTTCAAAAAAAAACGGAGTGCAAAATCGCACCCCGCACAAATCCCACGTGTGTTACTCGAAAAGCACGGCCGGGTAAGCGTCCGGCGTCTTGTCCTTGCCGATTCCGGGAGCGATGGCGATGAAGCTCTCCCGCATTTCCCCGTCGTTGTCGTTCACCAGCAGATTGAAGCGGAATCCGCATTTCGCCGCGGCGTCACTCAAACCGATGGCGCGGAACGGAATCCGGGCGGAATAGGTGGTCATTTTCGCTTTCTCGTCGCGCCCGGTTTCAAGCTCGATTTCAGCGGCGACCCTACGGGGATCGAAATTGGCGGGAGCGAACCAGACGAAGCTTTCAGCGGAACCGTCCGCGAGGCGCGTCAGGCCGATTTCCCAATATCCCCGCTGCTCCGGGAGCTTCAAGGCGAACTGAACGTTGTCGCCGAGGTAAACGTCATTCCCCCGGAAGGGCTGAAAGTGGACATCGTCCTTCACCCGGACGGAGAGCAGCAGATTTTCTTTGTCCCGCCCGAGGCGGACTTCGGCGCTCAGATCCTCCGGCCCCTTCCAAAAAAGATGGGTGCGCGCCGGATCGTTCGGCGCAAGCATGGTAATCTGGTCCGGGCGGTCGAGCACGAAATCGGGCTTTGCCGACAATCCTTTGCCGGAAAGAACCGTCACGCTCCGGACGGGGCAGACAAGTTCGCCGCTCCAGTAATCCCCCGCCGCGACCGCGAAACAGATCTCGCGCAGCTGACCGGGGAAGGAGCGAAAGGTGTCCGCAGCTTCGATTGCAAACTCCGCCGTCCTGCTTTGACCGGGAGGAACCCGCAGCTCCCGCCGGGGTTGCCGGAGCGTCAATCCCTCCGGCAGCACGGCTTCGAGTTTAAAATCGATCGGACGGTCACCGGGATTGGTCAGCGTTACCGGAAACTCCGTCCGGTGGCCGGGACGGCAAATAAACTCCTCTCCGGACCGGAAAAGTTCCCCGGCGATCCGGGGCAGCTCCTTCTGTTCCGTAAAACGCAGCGTCGCCGGGAGCGGACCGGCTTCCGCGACCAGCAGCCCGTTCCGAACCGGCAGCTCGGTTTCGTTGCCGAAGAGGTCGACCCGGAACGCCCTGCCCGAAACGCCGGAAACCATCAGCAGCCGGGAAGCCTCATCCCAATGCGGCAGCAGGATATCCCCGTTTACCCCCCGGAAAAAGAAACCGCTCCCCGTCTTGCCGGTATCGGCGTCGGCGATATATTCCCCGTTTTTAAAATAAGTTGCGAGCATATTGTAGACGCCGTATGCCGCCTTGGGGTAAAAATCCCTGGTGAGCAAACCGAAGTTGTGCTCGTTGTTCAGGGGATCGAATCCGTCGTTCCTGAGATCGTACCAGTTGTAGCCGATGGCGCCGCGCGCCCAGCTGTAGAGGAATTTCCGGTAAAGCGTGACCGCCTGCGCCATTTCGCCGATATGCAATGATGAAATCGCCGTTTCGTTCGCGTACCAGGGGGCGTCGACACCGGATTCGCGGCGCATCTCGAGCAGTTTCTCCACCTGGGTCCGGTAGCCGGGGAAAGGTCCGTGCCCGTGATAGGCGATGACGTCGAAGCAACCTTTGGCGTCGGTCAGGGCTTTCCGCATATGCTCGCCGGCTCCGGCGAATCCGGCGGTGAGTACGGTCATCTCCGGCGCAACAGCCTTGGTCTCGGCATAGGCGTTCTTGAGCATTTCGACATAGGCCTCGGCGGAGAAATTGGCGAAGCCGATCAGATCAGGCTCGTTCCAGACCTCGACATAACGGATGCGGTCCCGGTAACGTTCGGCGAAGGAACGGATGAATTTCCGCCAATGGGCATCGTCCGGATTGCCGCGCGTGGAAGCGTTCGGCCGAACCGGTTTCCAATCGGCGGCGTTCGCCCATTTCGGCGAATAACAATAGATCGCCTGAATCTCGATGTTCTGTTTGCCGAAGACCGAGACGACATCGTCGAACGGCGCCCAGTTCATGCGCTGCGGCGTCCGCTGAAGCTGTTCCCAGTTGAAATCCTCGCGGACGACTTTGGCTCCGCAAAGCGCCGCCGCCAACGCCTCCTTTTCCTGCTCGGCGAAGGTGCCGCGCTTGGGGTGCGAACAGATGCCGAACAGAAATCCCTCCGCCCGGCCCGGCGTCGGCCCGGCGGGCGGCATATGGGCGTAGCTCAGCCGTTTTTCCCGGGCCGCCCCGCCCTCTTCGGCGAGGGTGGTATCGAGATAATAGACGCCGTACGCCGCGGGCTGCGGCAGCACCTGGCGGAATACTTCTCCTGGTTCCAGTTTCCATTCCGCCTGCCGCCGGATTTCCGGCGTTCCTGCGGTGGAGGTCAGACGGTATTCGAGTCGGCCGGAAACCGCTTTCGCATTGGTATTGACAATCCGCAGTTCTGGCGGTTGCAAGGTTCCCGCCGGGAAGATGTGAACCGGGTTGCCGGTCTCGAGCTTTACCGCCAATGGAGCGGAGCTGTCGAGGATCCGGATCGAAACCGATTCGATCGCGCACCAGGATTCGCCGGTACGCTTCTTGAAGTCCCCGGCGAACCCGGCCAGGGTCAACGGGAAATCGAGTTTCTTGTTCCCGGAACCACCCCAGCAGTTGCCCTTGGGCGCATCCCGGTCGATCGCGTAAACGAACTCCCGCCAACCGCTCTTGCGGTCGCCGACTTCCCGGACGAACTGCCAGGTCTCTCCGTCGGCGTCGCGCAGACGGAGGTTGAAGTTCACCAGCGGGTCGCCGGGCGGCAAATACGTTTTGACCGTGATTTCGGCGCGGGTGAACTCCGGCAGCGGAAGATTCCGCCCGATGCCGCATTCAAAATGGCGTCCCTTGGAGAAATCCCAATCAATCCTGAGCTCGCGCTTGCCGTCCGGCAATTCGTCGTAATCGCAGCTCTGCGCCTTCTCCTCCGCCCGGTGAACACCGGCGGGCGACGAGGATTGCACAAAATCAATCACCGTCTCCATACCGAGACACCGGAGCGGGAGCAACGAAAGCGCCAGATACAGCAATACCTTCATCGCGCTCAATCCTGAACCAGCCAGCGGGTCTTGTCGAGCCCCGTATACTGTATCCCGAGCTCGTTCATAAAGGCGGTGCTGCTGTCGGCCAATTCCAGGTTGCTGAAACCGGCGGCATGACCGTCACCCCAGAGAATGTTCGCCTTGTTGGAGTGGCGGGTGTAGATCAGCGCCTCCTGGTTCGTGGAGTGATAGTGGGCATCGCCGCGGGAAATGTTGAGGCTCGTCCTGTGGCTGCTGTCGACCAGCAGCATGAATTTCGCCGGATACTTGAGCTTGCCGCTCTGATAGTAGATGTTGTTTTTGCCGTTGAGCCGAACGCCGGCGCGGAGAAGGTCTTTGTCTTCCTTGGAGTTGTCGTTAAAGAAGACATGGGTACCGTACATATTCCAGTAATGGGGGCCTTCATAATCGTAAACCGGCGGAATCGCCGACGGACAGTCGACGATTCTTTTCGCGTTGCCGCCGAGCAGTCCGAGGCTCCAATACATCCGCGCCCAGTGCCTTCTTTCCTGTCCGTAATCTTCGTTCGACTTATAATACCACCCTTCGTAGGAATCCGCGTAAAACATGTGTATCGTGCCGCACTGCTTGAGATTGTTGAGGCAGGTGACGGCGCGCCCCTTCTCACGCGCCTTATTGAGCGCGGGCAGCAGCATCGAAGCGAGGATGGCGATGATCGCGATCACGACCAGGAGTTCAATGAGTGTAAACCGATTCCGTTTCATGCGACTTCTCCTTGTTTGTTGAAGCAAGATTCCGAACGGAGGCGCGCTCGATGAGGCGCATGGGCGCGACCGCCTTGAAAAACGTACGTTTCCGAGTCAGGAGCTCCTCCAGCCCCTCGAAGGTCATCCGCACCTCGGCATCCAGATCATTGCAGACGGCAGTCAGCGGCGGGTGGTTGAAGCGGCCGACGCCCTCGGTGGTCATGCTGATGATGCTGATGTCCTGGGGCAGTTCGTAACCGCTTTCCCGCAACGCGGTCATAATCCCGGGAACGCAGTCGCCGGTGATCGAATAAACCGTGGTGAAATCGGCGCGGCTGTCATGCTCCTTGAGGTACTCCTTCATCGCCGAATAAGCTTTGTGCGGTGAATACTCGCCGCTGACCGTGCGGCAGTCGATCATCACCGTCTCCAGCTTCAGCAGCTTTGCCGCAATCAACAGACTGTTGATGCGCTCCTCGCTGATCACGGTATGCGGCTCGGAGTAGACGATGGCGATCCGGCGGTGTCCGCAAGCGGCGAGATAGTCGGCGACTTGAGCCGCCCCGGCGCGGTCGTCCGACAGCACGCAGCTCAGTTCAAAGCTGCCGGTGTCGCCGTTGAGGAGCACCAGCGGAGTTTTCAACGACGCGAGCCAGAGCATGTCCTCACGCGAAATCCCGCAGCTCGGGCAAAAGAGAATCATCGCGTCCGCATCCTTCGGCGCACAGGAGACGGCGAGCGGCAGTTCCGGATCGATAAACCGCTCCTGCCATACCCATTGCGGCCGCTCCGCGACGTAAGCGGCCGCGGCCGCGCTCCACTCCTGGATCATATTGCTCGGCCAGTCGGGATTGAGGAAGTGCACCTTATAGGCCAGCTGTTTGCGGGTCACGCTGCTGAAAATGCCGACGCGCGGCACACAGCGGATCTGCCGGCGGGCTTCGAGTTCTTCCAACGCGCGGTCGATGATTCCGCGATGATATTTATATTTGATCTGTAACTGGCGAAGCGAATAAAAACGGGCTCCTTCCGGGAAATTATCCAGTTCCCGGTCCAGTTTTTCGCAGAGCGCATCGACCTGCGGTTCCATCGGCGTATATTTGCTTGTTTTCGTCATTTCCGGCTCTCCTTTGAGCTTGAATCTATTATACCGGATTTGCGCAGGGCAAAAAAGGACTGCGCAAAATATTTTCTGAATAAAGATACACGCTCCATCTCTTTATTACCAGAGAGAAAAAATGTCACAGCCATGGGCAAATCTGTCCCGGTTGCGCCCGTTTCTCCTCCCCGGAAGTACTTGGCACGGATGTTGCTTTTGCCGTTTCATTGATTATATTACTCAACAGAGAGAAGGAGATTTTGCTATGAATATGGAAAAATTGACCAACAAATCCCGCGAAGCCCTTCTGGAAGCCCAGAACCTCGCCATCGGCAGCCGCCACACCGAGCTGCGCAACATTCACGTCCTCGCCGCGCTGTTGAAACAGGAGGACGGACTCGTTCCCTCCGTCCTGGAAAAACTCGGCGTCAACCGCCAACTCTTCAACAAACAGGTCGAAGAGGCGCTCGCCAAGCTCCCCGTCGTCCAGGGCGAACAGCAGGTCTATCAGTCGCGCGAATTTTCGACGCTTCTCGCCGACGCCGCCAAGCAGGCCGAAGCGATGCAGGACGAATATGTGAGCGTGGAGCATCTGCTGCTCGCCATGTTCTCCGCCGCCGGTTCCGTCGCGCACGACGTGCTTGCCCGGAGCGGAGTCACCTCCGACAAAGTCCTTCAGGCGCTTCAGAGCATCCGCGGCAACCAGCGCGTCACCTCAGCCGACCCCGAAGGGACCTTTGAAGCCCTCAAAAAATACTCGCGCGACCTTACGTTAATGGCGATGCAGGATAAACTCGACCCGGTGATCGGCCGCGACGAGGAGATCCGGCGCGTCATCCAGATTCTTTCGCGCCGCACCAAAAACAACCCCGTCCTGATCGGCGAACCCGGCGTCGGCAAAACCGCCATCGTCGAAGGGCTCGCCCGGCGCGTGGTCCGGGGCGACGTGCCCGAAAACCTCAAGAACCGCCAGGTGGTCGCCCTCGATATGGGCGCCTTGATCGCCGGAGCCAAGTACCGGGGCGAATTCGAAGAGCGCCTCAAGGCCGTACTGAAAGAGGTGACCGCCGCCGAAGGCCGGGTCGTCCTCTTCATCGACGAACTGCATACCGTCGTCGGCGCGGGCGCTTCCGAGGGCTCGATGGATGCGAGCAACCTCCTCAAGCCCATGCTGGCGCGCGGCGAACTCCACTGCATCGGCGCCACCACGCTCGACGAGTACCGCAAGTACATCGAAAAAGACGCGGCGCTCGAACGCCGGTTCCAATCGGTCCTGGTGAATCCGCCCGACGTGGAAGACACCATTTCGATCCTGCGCGGCCTCAAGGAACGGTATGAGCTCCACCACGGCGTCAAGCTGCGCGACAGCGCGCTCGTCGCCGCCGCGGTGCTGTCGGATAAATACATCGCCGACCGCTTTCTGCCCGACAAGGCGATCGACCTCATCGACGAGGCGGCGGCCGCGCTCCGTACCGAAATCGACAGCTCCCCGGTCGAAGTCGATGAAAACGAACGTCGCGTCACCCAGCTCGAAATCGAAATCACCGGGCTCAAGCACGAAAAGGATCCCGCTTCCGTCAAGCGCCGCGAAAACCTCGAAGCCGAGGTCGCAAGCCTCAAGGAAGAGGGCAAAGCCCTTCGCGCCCGCTACGAGAATGAGAAGAAATCGATCACGGATCTCCGGAACTTGCGCGAATCGCTCGACGCCGCCAGGCTCAAGCTCGAACGCGCCACCCGCGATTACAATTACGAGGAAGCGGCGAAACTTCAGCACGGCACGATTCCCGGAATCGAACAGCAGATCGCAACGGCCGAACAGAAAATCCGCGAATCCGGCGAAAGCCGCCTCCTCAAAGAAGAGGTCGATGAAGAGGACATCGCCGGCATCATCAGCCGCTGGACCCACATTCCGGTTTCCAAGCTGGTTCAGAGCGAGAAGGCCAAACTCCTTGCGCTCGGCGAACGCCTCCACGAACGGGTGGTCGGGCAGAACGAAGCCGTGGCGGCGGTCTCCGACGCTGTGCTCCGCGCCCGTGCCGGGCTCAAAGACCCCAACCGGCCGATCGCCAGCTTCATCTTTCTCGGGCCCACAGGCGTGGGTAAAACCGAACTCGCCCGCGCGCTTGCCGCCGACCTGTTCGACGACGAACGCGCCATGGTCCGGATCGATATGTCGGAATATATGGAGAAATTCAGCGTCTCCCGCCTCGTCGGCGCGCCTCCGGGCTACGTCGGTTACGAGGAGGGCGGCCAGCTCTCCGAAGCGGTCCGCCGCCGCCCCTACTCGGTGGTGCTGTTCGACGAAATCGAGAAAGCGCACCCGGATGTCTTCAACATCCTGCTGCAGATCCTCGAAGACGGCATCGTCACCGATTCGCTGGGAAGGACCGTAAGTTTCAAGAACACCATCATCATCATGACCAGCAATATCGGCAGCGACCGCATCCTGGCCCATGAGGGGGATATCGAAGCGCTCAAGGAGGAGCTGCATCTCGAACTGCGGCACCATTTCCGGCCGGAATTCCTGAACCGGATCGACGAAACGCTCCTCTTCCACGCCCTCGGCAAGGAAGAGATCCGCGAAATCGTCGACATCCAGCTCGTCCGCCTCACCCGCCGCCTGGCGGATCAGGACATCGCGCTCGCCGTGAGCGAAGAGGCCAAAGCGTACATCGCCGAAGAGGGATACGATCCCCACTTCGGAGCACGCCCCCTCAAGCGCGCGATTATCCGCCTGGTCGAGACCCCGGTCTCGCGCCAGGTCATCGCCGGCGAAATCCAACCCGGCCGGAAGCTCGTCATCGGCAAGGACAAAGATGGCCTGACCTTCACCGTCCGCTGAGTTGTTCCCGGCTCAGGGCCGGATCTGCCGGATGGCTTCGCGGGCGATGCCCGTGAAGCTGTCGGGCGCGCCGGCCGGCAGGTTTCGGGCGGGAGCGCGGTACCAGGATTGGATGATCAGCATATCCGGCGTAATGCCGTCCCGTTTGACGGCGGCGATGTAATCCAACAGGCCCCGGCGGAAAACGCCGGCTCCCCCGGCCAATTCCCCGGGCGTTGCGTCCGGCGCGAAATCGCCGAACGGCTCGCGGGGTTCGCAATTGACGACCAGATGGAACACAATGCTGCGTGCGCGGCAGAATTGTTCGACTTCGCGCAGCAGTTGCGCGCCGTCGATCAAAGCGCCGGTGCGCGGGGAGGTTTTGAGTTTGTAGTAGTTGTACGGCGCATCGATTTCGATGAAGTCGATCCGGTCGCCGCGTTCGGCCAGCGCGGCGGAGACCGCTTCGAGGATGTCGCGGTAATCCAGCTTCGTCTCCCGGGACCAGTCGCCGAGCGCCCCCGGCGCGGTCGGCGAGAAATTCCAGTTCATGAGGTTCGGCACCAATCCGATTTTGATGCCGGGCCGGGCCCGGCGGATTTCGGTGAACAGCTCGGCGATTTCACGGGCGGCTTCCGGCATGGAAAGCGTGCTCTGTTTCCATTCGGCGTTGGGGGCCGAGGGGAAATTGCCGATGGTGCGGGCGATGGCGCCGTCGAGGTGCAGCGAGTCGATCCTGCCGCCCGCTTCAAAAACCGGAGCCATCGTGCGCAGGCAATCCTGCGCGACGACGCGGCCGTAGCCCTCATTGGGATAACGGCCGAAGCCGTTGGCGAACTCCATGCCGACCGACAGCCCGGTTGCGGCGGAAAATCCGGCCAGCAACGCCGGATCAACCTGCTTGGCCCAGTTGACGCCGAGCAATTGAACATCGTAAATTTTCAGCAGCTTCGCCTCTTTCCACACCTCCTGCCAGGCTTCGGGCGCGGCGAGGAGCGGATTCGTCGGCGCGGCGATATGCGACGGCGCCAGCCCGATGGCCGGCACTTCGGCGGCGAAAGCCGACAGCCCGAACGCGCAGAAAAGCAACCGGCTCCACAGCCTCATATTTCGACACCGAAAAGGTTTACCGGGAGCATGACGACGCGGAAGACGAATTCGAAGGGCGCCACCCCACCCTCCATGATATTGGAGATTCCGGGGCCGAGCCCGCCGATGGGGGCTCCCAGGGTGCTTTGAATGATTCCCCAGGGCAGATAGAGCATCTTGAACCCGGCGAAGCCGGCTTTGGCCATGCCGCGCGCCGCGCACCCCAAGCCGTGCATGAGATAGGGGTGCGTCGCTTCGGCGAGCCGGATTGCGGCGGGCGCGAGGAGCGCAATGGTAACCGGGTCCAGGGCTTTGGCTTCGGGCGCGGAGAAGACTCCGCCCACGGTCAGGACAAGAATCAGAATTAAAATTCCCCGTTTCGCCATTTGCATTCCTTAGAGTTTACCCGAGATTATGAAAGATACACGCCGAAGTGGTGTTTTGCAAAAAAAAGAGACCGTAAAACTCTCTTTTTTCTTTCATTTTCAACAAGTGCGAATATATTACACTATGATTAAGAATGGAGTTTCGCATGAATCATGAAATCAAGCGTTGCGGGTGGTGCGGCGACGACCCGCTGTACGTCAAATATCACGACGAAGAATGGGGTCGCGAAGTCACCGACGACAATAAACTGTTCGAGTTCCTGATTCTGGAGGGCGCGCAAGCGGGCCTGAGCTGGATCACGATTCTGAAACGCCGCGAAAACTACCGCAAAGCCTTCGCCGGATTCGATCCGGTGAAAGTCGCGAAATTCACAACGCACGATGTGGAACGCCTGATGCAGGACTCCGGCATCATCCGCAACCGCGCCAAAATCCAATCCGCCATTTCCAACGCCAGGCTCTTTCTGGAGATCCGGCAGGAATCCGGCAGTTTCTGCAATTACCTCAAATCCTTCCTGCCCAAAGGGAAAGTGGTCGTCAACCACTGGAAAAGCCTTGCGGAAGTTCCGGCGACGAGCTTTATTTCCGACGCCATCAGCAAGGACATGAAAAAGCGCGGGTTCAAATTCTTCGGTTCGACGATCTGTTACTCGCACCTTCAGGCGACCGGATACGTCAACGACCATCTGACCGACTGCCATTGCCACCCGGAGAACCGGTCATGAAACAGAAATGTTCGGTAGAGGAGATCCGCGCCCGGTTCGACGCCGACGTCGAACGCTTTTCCAACCTGGAGACCGGGCAGACCGCCACGGTGGACGCGCCTCTCGCGATGGAACTCATCACCCGCGCGGCCTTTCACGCCACAACTCCGATCCGGCGGATCCTCGACATCGGCTGCGGCGCGGGGAACAACACCCTGAAGCTTCTGGGACTCGTTCCGGGAGCCGACTGCGATCTGCTCGACCTCTCCGGCCCTATGCTGGAACGGGCCAGAGATCGGGTTAGAGCCGCCGGGGCGGGTAAAGCAACGGCGATCCAGGCCGATTTCCGCGAAGTTGTTTTAGCGGAAGGCGTTTACGACGTGGTTCTTGCGGCGGCGGTACTCCACCACCTGAGAGGCGAGGACGACTGGCTGGCGGCCTTCCGGAAACTGCACGCCATCCTGCGGCCGGGCGGTTCGGTCTGGATCACGGATCTCGTCAGCCACGAGAATCCGGCCGTCCAGGAACTGATGTGGAAGCGTTACGGCGACTACCTCGTTTCCATCGGCGGCCTTGAATATCGCGACAAGGTTTTCGCCTATATCGAGTTCGAAGATTCGCCCCGTCCGGTCAGCCGGCAGCTTGAGCTTTTGAGGGATGCGGGCTTCCGTTCCGTCGATATCCTCCATAAAAACTCCTGTTTCGCCGCCTTCGGGGCGATTAAGTAGCTTGCATTTTTTATTATTAAGCAGTATATTTTAGCATCATCAATAATCTATTAGGAGAGTGACATGAAAGAGCGGATGTTTACGGTAAAAAACAAGGCCGGGATCCATTGTCGCCCTTCCAGCGTAATCTTGAATGCCATCAATAAAGAGTTCCCTTACCACACCTTTCGGGTGGTCACCGGGGATGGGCAGGAAACGGAGTTGAACAGCATCCTCACGCTGATCTCTCTCGGTCTGACCCTCGGCTCGAAGGCGGTTCTGCAGGTGGAAGGCCCCGATGAAGAGAAAGCGGTCGAACGAATCGGCGATCTCTTTGAAAACGAGTTCGATTTCCCGCCGCGGTAGGCGGTAGATGCGAAAACTCCGGGAAAGCTTGCTGAGGATTCCGGAAAAGCACTGGTACATCATTCTTCCGGCGCTTGGAATCCTGCTGCGCATCCTTTATCTTTACCAGTACAGCAGTTCCCTGCTGTTCGATTGCGCGATCGGCCCCGACGTGCAAGAATATTATGAGCGCGCCGTCGATGTCCTCAACGGCGCGTTTTTTTCCGCCGGAATCGATCACCATGCGCCGCTTTACAGCTGGTGCCTTGCCGGAATGCTTTATCTGGCAGGCGGGGCGATTCCGCTGGTCCGCGCCTTTCAACTGCTGCTTAACTTCGGCGGCTGGCTGTTGTTTTTCCTGATTCTGCGGCGGTCGCCGGGGATTCCGCGCAAGGTGAGCTGGACCTTTCTGACGCTCGGGATGCTCTACCCCGTACCGATCTTCCATCAATCGCAACTGATTGCGGAGTCGATCCTTCTGCCGCTTCTGGCGGGCTGTTTCTATTTCCTCTTCCGCTCGCCCGGGCGCGGCAATGAAAAATTTATCTTCCCCGCCGGGCTCTTTGCGGGGCTGGCAGGCATCACCCACCCGTTGACGCTGATGTTCGCCGGCTTCCTTTTCCTCTCCTGCTGCTTCAAACGCAAATGGAGCCGGGCGCTCCTGTTCGCCGTGGGCTGCGCGCTCCCGGTGCTGCCGGTCTCGCTTTACAACAGTGTTCAAGCCGGGCGCCCGGTGCCGGTACAGGCGGGCGGCGGCTTCAACTTCTATCTCGGCAACAACCCCGAAGCAACGGGCGGCTGTTATTTGCGCCCCGGCGCGGAATGGGACCGGGTTCATGCGGAAGCGGCCCGTGAAGCCGCGCTCGACGGCAGCAACAGCGATAAGATCTTTGTCGGCAAAGCGCTCGATTTTTTCCGGAAATCCCCCGGGGCCGCAACGAAGCTGTTCTTCCAAAAAGCGTTTCTGGTTTTTCATCCGCGCGAACTCATTTCCGGAGCGGATCCGGAAGCTCTGATTAAGGAAACTCCGGTCATGCAATTGGGAGTCCGGCTCACACTGCCGCTCTTCATCCTCGCCGCATGCGGCATTGCCATCGGCTGGCGGAGGCGAAGGGGGTATTATGGAATGTTTTACCTGTTGCTCTTTTCCATGTGGGCGGCGCAAACTTTGACTGTGTGTTCGGGGCGCTACCGGACGGCAATGATTCCGGCAGTGCTTTTCTTTGCGGCAGTCGCTGCCTCCCGATTGAAATGGTACTATACTTTCCTTATCCTGCTGCTCGGCCTCTCAATCCACTTCGCAGGGGCGTACGGTGAAGCGGAAGCTGCGAGCCTGCGGGGCGAAGCGGCCTATGTCAAACGGGATTTCGAGACGGCGAAACGCGAACTGGAATTCGCCGCGAAACGGATCGATGCTCCGGCGCGGTTCGACAATCTGCTCGGCTCCATTGCGGCGCAAACCGGTGATTTTGCGGCGGCGGAATTCTATTTCCGTCACTTGACCGAGGAACTGCCGTACCGGCCGGAGGGTTGGATGAATCTCGCCAATCTGTTCGCCGGCGATCCGGCGCGGCAGAAAGAGGCGGAGGCAACCTACCGAACGGCTTTGAAGCTGACGCCGGAATACGCCGATCTGCACTATAATTTCGGCTTGTTCCTGCAGCAGGCAAAGCGCTACGACGAGGCGGCACAGGAGTTCGCTGAAACGCTGCGGCTGCTTCCCGGCCATGCGGCGGCGGCCAACGGCCTGGGGACGGTCGCCTTCCTGTCGGGCAAGCCGGAGGAGGCGCTGCGTTACTTCGAGCTGGCGGCGAGGCTTGATCCGCAATATAAAGGCAATCTGGATATCGCGCGGAAAGAAGTAGAGAAGCGCAAGTAGGGGCGGCGGAGCCGACCGGGTCCAGGGCCGTTCGGCCTTGGCGCGGATTCCAACGGGCGCGGAGCCCTTTGGTGGAGTTTGAGGCAAAGCCTCAAGCTATCTCGCGCGCCGGTAACGCTGATCGCCAGAAATTTTCCGCCACCAGTGCGGGCGACGGTTCTTTGCGCCGACAGGCGCAAGAACCAGCCCCCGGAAGGGGGCATCCCCCGATACCCACGGCATTTGCCTTAAAAATCGCGGGAGCCTGACAGGGGTCGGGGTATTTTTGACCTGATCGGTCAAAAATACCGCGCACGCTATGTGGCGGAAAATTTTCTTACGAAAATTTTCCTTGTTTA
>JAVBSA010000294.1:0-7249 GCA_031556915.1 Victivallis sp. | reverse complement strand
CCACTCCGGAAGAGGTGGAGTCGCTCCGGCGCGAGCTCGGCAGCGACCTGCCGCTCTTCTACGGGCGGTATTGTGCGACGGAAGCCTACCCATCCTATCAGGCGGGTGAACCGCTGAAGCCGGGCGTATCCTATTCCACCTCCATACCGGAAACGCGACATCTGTACTTTGAAAGACGCTTCCCGGTTCAGGATAAAATCATCGCACGGATCTTTGCGGACGGAAAAACCGATGACTGGGATTTCACCGCGATGCCGTTGCCGCAGGAGAATCTGGCATGGCCCGCCCACGAAGCCGGAGAAACCCGCGCTCTTCTCATCGCGGAGCCGGGAACCGAAAGCGTTCAGTTCTTCCGGGAACAGGCTAACCCTTTCAACTCGCAGTTTATCCGGTCGCTGGGGGAAATCGTGAGTTTCCGCTCCGAATTCCCCTACGTCAAGGTGCTCGATTTCGGCAAGACCATCACCACGCGGGAGCCGATTTCGACGATCCTGCTGCGCGGGGTCGGCCCTTCGCTGATGCTGATGGTGCCGATCTTTATCGGCGAACTGGTCATTGGAATCATCCTCGCGCTGGTCGCGGCGGCGTTCAAGGACACCGTGATCGACCGGGTGCTGGTTCTCGTTTCGGTGGCGGGCATGAGCGTCTCGTACCTCGCCGTCATCATCTTTGCGCAGTGGTTCCTCGGGTACTATTACGACCTCTTCCCGGTCTGGGGCTTCGAAGGATTCGCGTATCTCGCGCTGCCGATCCTGGTCGGGATCCTCTGCGGAATCGGCGGCAACGTGCGCTTCTACCGCACGGTTTTCGTCAATGAACTCCGCAAAGAATATTTGCGGACCGCCGCCGCCAAGGGGCTGCCGCCGTGGAAGATTTACGGCAAACACCTGCTCCGCAACGCTTCGATCCAGATCATCACCCGGGCCAGCGCGTCGCTGCCTTTCCTCTTTACGGGGAGTCTGCTGCTGGAATCCTTCTTCGGGATTCCGGGGCTGGGGTTCGCGGGGGTCGACGCGCTCTACAACTCCGACTTGCAATTGCTGAAAGCGCTCGTCATCACCAGCGCGCTTCTTTTTGTCGTCATGAACCTGCTCGCCGACCTCGCCTACGCCTGGGCCGACCCGCGCATCCGGCTGGAATAATCATGGATGAGCTCGAACAATTGCCGCCCGCCAGACGGCTTTGGCTGCTGTTTTACCACTTCTTCAAGATCGCGCTCTTTGTGGTGGGCGGCGGTTACGCGATCATCCTTGCCGCCGAAGAGATTTTCGTGCGCAAACTCCGCTGGCTCAAAGAGGGCGAGCTGATGGAGATGATCGCCGTCATCCAGACGGTTCCGGGGCTGACGGCGGGCAATGCGGCGGTCTACGTGGGATTTCGCGCCGGAGGGCAATGGGGCGCGCTGGCGGCACTGGTCGGGGTGGCGCTGCCCTCTTACCTGGTCATCTGCCTTGTATCGGTCTTTTACAGTTCGATTCCGATGCACAACGTCTGGGTGAACGGCGCGTTCACGGGGGTGCGGACGGCGCTGACCGGGCTCACCGTCGCGGCGGTCATCAAGATGTGGCCGCGAACCATAACAAACATTTATGCCGTTGCGGCGATGGTGCTGACCATTGTGCTGATCATTTTCCGCGACATGAATCCCGGCGTTCTGATCCTTGCGGGAGCGGCAATCGGGATCGCCTACGCCTGCCGCCCGAAACAACAAAGCGAATCGGGGGAAGCGACTTTGCTGGTCATGTTTTTGGTTTTCCTCTATTTCGGCTGCCTCTGCATCGGCGGCGGCAGCGCATTGATGCCGCTCTACGTACAGGAATTGGTGGATACGAGGGGTTGGCTCACCTTGCGCGAACTGGGGGATTTCGCCGCGCTGTCGCAGGTGACGCCGGGACCGATCGGCGTCAACCTCGCCACCTTCCTCGGCTTCCGCCAGGAGGGATTTTCGGGGGCCCTGGTCTGTACCGTGGCGCTGCTTCTGCCGGGATACATCTTAATGCAGCTGGCGGTCCATTCGCTGAAGAAATGGGAAACTAGCCCAGTAGTCAAAGGTTTCCTCGCCGGTTCCGCGCCGGTGGTGATCGGCCTCATGCTGGCGACGGTGGTGATCTACTTCGGCCTCTCGATCTTCTCGGAGCCGATTCCGTGGAGCTACCTCGGAGATATTGCGACCGGCCGTTTCCACGCCTACGAAGGAAACTTCCGCCCGGTCTGTGGAGCCTGGCCGCTTTTCGCGGCCTCCATCTACGTCTTCGCCAGAAACAAATGCAATATCATGACCGGAATCTTCACCTCAGCGGCGCTCGGCGCCCTCCTCTGCCGCTGATTGTGATTCTTCCCAGGCGGCCAGTTCGCTTTTCAGTTCCATCAACAATTGCTGCGGCTTCGGCAAATAAAGTTCATACTTGCTTGCCAGCAAAGACGGCTTGCCTTCCGGAAGCGTCAACTTCACCATTTCATTGTTTTTATCGGCGCAAAGCAAAATACCGACCGTGGGATTCTCTTCCGGCAGCTTTTCATGGCGATCGTAATAATTGACATACATCTGAAGCTGTCCGATGTCCTGGTGGGAAAGCTTCTGAGTTTTCAGTTCCAGAATAACGAAACAACGCAAAATTCTGTTGAACAACACGAGATCGCAGAAAAACTCATCATCTTCCAGCAGAATCCGCTTTTGCCGGGCAACGAAGGTAAAACCGGCTCCCATTTCCAACAGAAACATCTGCAAGTGTTCGATCAACGCGCTTTCGAGCTCTTTCTCATAATAATGAGCTTTTCGATCCAAACCGAGAAATTCCAAGACCATGGGATCTTTGATGATTTCCCGGGGATGCTGCGGAATACGCTCCTTGCGTGCAACCGCAAGAACATTCTCTTTGTCGTTGCTGAGCAATAATCTTTCATATAACCGGGAATTGATCTGCCGTTCCAGTTCGCGCCCGGTCCAACCATGATTGACCGCCTCAAGCTCATAGTATTCCCGTTTCTGCGGATCGGAAAGACGTAAAAGCAAACGATATTGCATCCAGTTCAATTGCGAACGCAGTGTGTTCGCAATTGGATAAGCGGTATAAAACTGTCGAGAAAGCTCCAGAATCCGCACCGAAAATCCGCTGCCGTATTCCGGTTCAAGATTTCCCGCCAGATTCCGGATCAGATAACTGCCGTAGTCCGCCCGATCTTTGCCCTGTTGTTCCTCTTCAACGATGCGGTGTCCGATGCTCCAATACATTTGGACACGGCAGAAATCAACGCTCCGAACCGCATTGGACTGAGCCTGAAAAATAATTTGCCGGATTTCCGTAACAAATGACTTTTCGAATCTTTCAACAGTACTCAAAATATTCGCCTTTCCATCTTATTTTGAAATATACTGCCGGATCGGTGAAAAGCAACCATTTCGCGGCGAAATCGCCGTCGGAGTTTCAACCATATTCGACGAAGCAGACGGTCGATTGACTGATTGTATTCAGCTTCAGCGTATGATCTTTGAAATCGAACTCCACCGGTTCGAGACCGTGCGCGTCATCCAGAATCAGCACGCGGGAAACTGATTCCATGCCTTGAATCTCGAGAAAAATTCCCCCAGTTTTGAAGCAGGAGATCAATAGCGCCTTGCGCCCGCCTTCCGCGCGCCCGGCCAATACGCCGACTTCGCGCCGGTCTGAGCTTGCCTGAAGCCGAACGGGGTAATCCAGCAGATCCGCGAACGCCTTCAGAGCAAAATAGCTTTTGCACCTGATGTTCTTCTGGTGGCGGTAGAGGCCGTATTTACGGGAGGTGGTGAGCGTGTAGTAGGCTGCGGCATCCAGCGGGGTGTCCTGCCATAAGGTCAGGATCAGCGAGGCGGCGGTTCCCGCCTCCATCCCTTTGCGGAGGTCTTCGAGCGCATCGACGCCGGCGGGATCATCCTCCTGGCTGATATAGTGCCACTCGTTCAAATGAAGTTCGGTTTCGGTGTAGCCGAGCGAATCGAGCAAGGCACGCACCTGCGCCGGACTTTGCGTGATATACCCGAAGGGATCGTCCGTATAGTTGTGATAGCTGTAGAAGTCCAGCGGAGCCCGGTGTTTCGCACAGAAGCGTAGAAACTCCTCATCGACCCCGGCATGGGCGGGACCGCCGATTTTCAGGTGTGGGAAGCGTGTTTTCAGCTCCCGCGCCGCCTGAAGATAGAAGTTGTAGAACGCCTCCCGCGTTCCTGTCCACATCTTGGGGCCGAGATCGGGCTCGTTCCAGATTTCCCAGTATTGGATATCGTGGAAAAAGCCGTTCGCCCACCCCTCCGTATAGTGGCGAATGATGTGCGACGCGATTTCGATCCACTTGCCGTAATCTTCCGGCGGATTGACGTTGTACTTTTTGTACGAGTGCTCGATGGAACTGCCCAGCCGGTAGAAGACCGGCACCCCGGCGGCGAGGCAATTGGCGATATAATCGTCGGTCTGCTCGAAATAGTAGTTCAGGGGATCGCCGGCGTCGGCGTGGAAGTTGGCGAAAATCAGATTGACGTCGACCAGCCGCATGCCGGGATTCTCCAGCGGCGCGTCGTGCAACCGGGCGAAGGCGGGACGCAATGCGCGGAAGGTGTCCCGAAGATCCATCCCCACTTCTTCATTGAAGAGGGGCGGAGCCAGGTTGCCGCCGTTAAGCGGCTTGATCCGCCCGGCCTCCTGCGTTGTGAGCGTGATGATGGCCATTTTAGTTGGTATTTCTCGCTATGAGAAGATTATGGTCGAAATATTTGGTGGCGAGCGAACTGTCATTGTTCGCCTGCCGGACGACATCACCGAACCCACCGGGAGAAAATGCGCCCGTATGTCCGTCGCCCAAGAGGAGATTACCGCGTCCGCTGTGTATGTTGGTCCAGCCGTAAGTTGTGTCGGTGCTTCTCCCTTTCATCAGGTAAGTGCTCTGGAGATCTCCACCATTGTTGAAGGCGCTGCAGCCGTAGACCGGAGCGAGTGAAGGAGCCTTGCACTTCGACCAGGCGATGGAGAACCAGCCGTCGTTGTTTACAAACATGGAGTAGGGAAGCGTGTTCGTGGTGTTTGAGCTGCTTATGGCGGGAACCGCGGCTCCGTAGATTCCGAATTGTCCGTTCATATTGCGCATTTTAATGGAGGGGCAAAAATAGGGAGCTTCGTCGCCTTTCGGTGCTTTCAGTTGACCGGCTGTTCCGTCGGCGATGAAGCTGCTGCCCTTCAGGATCGTTCCCCATGTGTGAATGGAACTTGGGTCCTGATAGGTGATGACGTCGTGGTTATCGCCCAGATAGAACGCCTGGTATTGCCCCAGTGATTTCAGGTTACCGATGCAGGTGGCACCTTTCGCCTTTTCCCGCGCCTGATTCAGCGCAGGCAACAGCATGGCGGCCAGGATGGCGATAATCGCAATCACAACCAGGAGTTCGATGAGGGTGAATAATTGTTGTTTGTGTTTCATGAAAAGTCTCCTTTTATTGTTGATTCCGGTTTCTTTTTAGAAAATCGAGTACGACTTTTTTACGGTCGTTTTCGGGGGAAGGATGCATATCGTTCGGCGTGCCGGCGTGTTCCAGGCTCCAGCCTTCCCATTCGCGGAAGGCGTGGTAGGTCCAATCCCACCGATTCTCCTCAAAGATCGCGATGACATCCTCCAGATAAGCTGCCGCGCCGGGAGCCCAGACGGGGGCGGAAAATTCACCGGCGAAAATCTTCGCCCCGTACTTTTTCTGGAAATCCATCACCGGTTTCATGGCGTCGCGCAGCTTGTCGCGTGTCCAGCCCCGATCGCGGTAATCCCAGCTCTCTTTCGGATAAGAATCGGCATACTGTTTATTATGGACGCCCTGATGGGTATATTCGCCGGGACTGTACATATGGAACTGATAGATGATGTTTTTCAACGGGAGCGGCGTCATATCGACGAATCCCGCCGAACTGTCCCAGTCGTTCCCCTCGATGACGATTGGCGTCTCCGGATCGATCGCCCGGATCGCTTTGGCCGCATCGTATTGCAAATCCCACCAGTTGAATTTGGCGGGGCCGATCTGGACCGGTTCGTTGACCAGATCGTAGCCGTAGACCACGGGATTGCCTTTGTAACGGGTTGCGATGCGTTTCCAGCAATCGAGAAATGCCTGCCGGTAAGTTGGTTCCTCCATAATCAGGAAACGCGCGTCGTTGCCGTAGGCTTTGGCCGCCTCACTGCCCGCCGTGCCCAGCAGCCCCGACTCCCGGTAACGTCCGCCCGGCGGGCGCATCATCGCAATGACGGCCTTGATGTTGTATTTTTTCAGGAGCGGCGTCAATTCGTCCAGCTTATCCAGGCAGACATCGAGATAAGCGTTGTATTCCTTGAGGTCGGCGACGTTCCGGACGCCGTCGGTCATCACCATCTGATAGCGGATCAGATTGACGTTCCAGGCGGCGAGATCGTGGATGTCCTGTTCCGTAATCCGCTTCGGCACCGGACTCATGACCCCGCGCCGAACCTGCCGTGCTTTTACGGCGGGGGAGTATTCGCAGCGGAAATTTTCGGGCAGTTTGATGCTGGTTTGCGGCATCGAAACATATTCCCATGTCGGATTGCGGATTTCCAATATCCCCCATGCCTGTTGGATGCCGAAAGCACCCGTGGCGCTCTTGAGATCGGCGGGAAAGGAACAGAATGTGGAAACCTCTTCCCAGTCCTTGCTGTTTCCGGTCAGGATTCGGGAGAGATAATACTCCGCGCCCCCATCGGCTTTCCGGTAGGCTGTCAGGATTTTTCCGCCGACATGCGGCCCGGTTGTGTCCGATTCGATTCCGCGCCAGCGCATATCCGCGCGGAACCGGACCGGCTTCCCGGCGAATTCCGCCGCGCTTTTAAGCCGGATGCCCCGGGTTTCGTTGGTAATGCCAGGCGTTTTCGGAATCGTCACCGTAAAGACGCCGTCCTGGAAAACCGAGTTCCCGTCGAGAGTGAAATCCGACGGCGACAACGGTTCGGCGGCCTGCAGGGCGGCAAGTCCGACGAGGCAGAGAAATCGGAAAAGATGTTTCATGTCAGTCCTCCTTGAATTCCAATAAGAGAGCGTCGAGCGGCGGCACGGTCAACACCTGCATAAGGTCATATTCCCCGTTCCGGGAGATGACGGTTGCGTTGTCTTCGAGATCGATCCGGCACGGCTCCGGCTTTTCGCCGCAGTTGACCAGCAGCACGGCACGCTTGCTTCCGCTGCTCCAGGCGGAGGCGAGTATCGCCGGAACTTCGGTTGGGGCATGAT
>JAVBSA010000565.1:0-3393 GCA_031556915.1 Victivallis sp. | reverse complement strand
GTACGGAAAGCAGCTGTTTCACTACCGGGACTTGCCGAAAATTCTCAAATCCGGCAAAGAGGCCGGGTTCGACACGCTTTTCATGTTCGGCTGGCACGCCGGGGGGCACGACTCGTGTTATCCCGAGTATGAATATGCGGAAGACGAGGGCGGATTCGAAACGTTGAAAGAGGAGATCGGCCGGTTCCAGGCGAACGGCGGGCACGTGAATCTCTATTTCAACGGTCAGCTGATCGATATGGGGACAAGCTATTATGAAGAGACCGGGCGGAAGATCTCCGTCAAGCTCCCCTCGGGGCGCGAGCATATGGAGGTCTACCCCTTCGGCGGCGACGGAACCGCCCTCCGGCAATTCGGCAACAAGGTGTTCGTCACCGCCTGTCCGGCCTGCCGGGAGTGGTGGGACGAATTGAAGAAGATGGCCGACCGCGCCATCGCGCTCGGTTGCGACGGCGTCTTTTTCGACCAGCTCGGCTACCTTTCGCGCCCCTGCTGCGATCCGTCGCACGGGCACCGGGTTCCATTCATGGAGGTTGCCAAAGTCAAGGCGGCGATGGTGGCCGAACTCCGGCGTTACATCAAGAGCCGGAAGCCCGAAATGAGTTTCGGGATCGAATGGTTCAACGATGTCACCAGCCAGCATGTCGATTACATCCATAACATTTCCGGCGGCGCGGGGCAGGGGAGTTCCCTCTTTCTGGAATTCAGCCGTTACCTTTTCCCGGAGGCGGTCGTCTCCGACCGCGAGATCCGTGACGACAACGATATCGAATACCGGGTCAATCACGCGCTCCGGCTGGGCTATGTGAGCGACGTCGAAATCTACCGCTGCCGCGCGCTGATCGATGAAACGCCGCATTACAAGGAGTATCTCACCAAAGCGAACGCCTTCCGCGACCGCAACCGGGAGCTGATTCTCAACGGACGGTTCCGGGACACGGTCGGCGCCGCCTGCGATGATGCGAAAGCGGAATACGCCGTGTTCCGGGCGGGCGGCAAAACGGCTGTGATCGTCTGTTCGCCGCGCAACGCCGGAGTCGAAGCGAGGGTGACGGTTCCCGGCGGGAAATTCCTCCGTTTCGACACGGTTGACGGCGGAGCGGAATTGCTCGGGCAGACGGTGGTGAAACTGCCCCCGGCGTCGCTGATCCTGCTGGAATACGAGAAGGACACTTGAAAAATAAGCAAAACGCGGTTATAATTTATAGAAGGTCGATTCAGATTATAACCGGTGTTTTCATGAAAAATTTTTTATTGTTTTTTTCGGCTTTTATATTCATCTTATCCGCCGGCGCGCTGGAGAAGTTGCCGCTGGAAAAAGTCCGGTTGGGGGATATGCTGGAGGAAACCCAGCTTGACGCCTCCGACCGCAAGGATCACATCGCGTTCGTCTGGGTGATTTTTCCGGAATACTGGGCGACGGCGCTCGAGACGAACCTGCATTTGAACGAGGCGCAGAAAGAACAGTTGACGGAGCGGATGAAGTCGCTGATCGTGGTTGCTGTGGTGGAGGGGGATGTCACACCGGCCGGAACGGTCGCCTATTATGACAAGAGCTATCTGGAACGCACATTGAAGTTCCACTACGTCAATTCCAGAGGGGAGCGGATGAAGTTCGACTATTACAAGCTGCCGGACGGCAGCCTTGCGTACTTTTACAACTCCATCGCTCCGGTTTTAAGCGGTGCGATCGGCGGGCTCGGGGAAAACTTCAATTTTTTCATTTTCAGCGATTTGAGCGGGGAGCAGGAGGAGCGGCTTATCGATCCCTACAAACCGGGCAAATTCGAGGTGGAGTTGAAAAGCAAGGCGAACCGCATTTTGAAGACGCAGCTGGATTTGCCGTTGAATTCGCTTTTCGTCCCCCGGCTTTGCCCCAACGGCAAACCCGCCCACGTGAGCTGGAAATATTGTCCCTGGACAGGAACGAAATTACCGGAGTAAACCTTTATGAGAGACCCTTTTCTGCAAGCCGCGTATGAAGAAGCCCTGACCGGATGGAAAGAGGGGGGAATCCCCATCGGCGGCGTATTGGTTCACAAGGGGAAAATCGTCGCCCGCGGGCATAATCGCCGGGTGCAATGCGGGAATCCGATGCTGCATGGCGAGACGGATACCCTGACCAACGCCGGACGCCGCCCGGCCTCCTTCTACCGGGAGTGCGTGATTTACACGACGCTGTCGCCCTGCATCATGTGCTCGGGTGCGATTGCGCTCTACAAGATTCCGGAAATCGTGATCGGCGAGGACGTGAACTTTCCCGGCGAGATCGAATTCCTGCGTTCGCGCGGGGTAAAAGTGACGGTGGTCAACGACCCCGAATTGATCGCCATGATGAAGCAGTTCATTGACGAAAACCCGGAACTCTGGAACGAAGACATTGCGGAGTAGGGGAGGCGAAGCCGACCGGGTCCAGGGCCTTTCGGCCCTGGTGCGGTTTCCAAAGGGCGCAGAGCCCTTTGGTGGAGTTTGAGGCAAAGCCTCAAGAGATGTGCGCGGAGCGAAACAGCTACATCGGAAAAATCGAGATTTTTCCCGTGGAGCGCACACGGTCTGCTTTCACCGTCAGGTAAAACAGACCCCGACCCCTGTCAGGCTCCCACGATTTTTAACGGTCAAACAGAAGGTGGCAAGTATGGCAAATAAAGCAGCCTTTATCATTCTGTACATCTTGATCGCGGTTCTGTTCGTCTTCCTCTGGGTGAACAGCCGGAAAACGGATCTCTACCTGGAGGTTCAGAAAGTGTCGCAGCTCCCTACCGGGAGCCTATGCATCGCCGCACTGGGGAATCCCATGCACGCTTTGGACGGGGAAAAAGATTTTTCCTGGTACAAGCAATTCACCAATCTGCGGGATGAACAATATCTTGCCGACAAGAAAATCTATCTGTGGCCGGGGCCGATGTTCACCTACATCATAGCCGTCGTCGACAAACAAAGCGACCGGGTCGCCTTTGTGACGCATCATCATATGTGATAAAAGTGAAAAGAAACGCAAAATCCACCGTATTTGTAATCTCATTTTTTTTGATCGCCATTCTGCCCCTTGCCGTCCTGCTGCTCTCCCGTGTGGAAATCGGGAGCTACATCCAATTGGCCTTCGGCTGGTTCCTTGTGCTTTCCGTTATTCTGCTGTTCATCATGAAGGCGGTTTCACCCCCGCGGGATACCCCGCTAAAATATGTAACAATTTGTGTGCAGATTCCCATTGCATTGGTCATCGGACTTGTCATCGCCGGTATCCTGATCGGTTTATTGAACCGCCTGGCATAGCCGGGGCGGGAATCATTTCCGTCATCGATCACCCTCTTGATGAAATGTATTTCCCCCCAATGATTTTCAGGGCGCGGCCTCAGCTTCGCTACGGCAGAAGCATGTCCCATATCCGAAATG
>JAVBSA010000531.1:0-5516 GCA_031556915.1 Victivallis sp. | reverse complement strand
GTACGGCGGACCTGCCGGAAATCGGGAGCGTTCTCCAATACCGGCACCGCAAACCGGAACGCTCTTCTTTGGTCCGGCAGGAGTATCCGGGCGGCGGTTTCGCCTTCTGCGACGAACCGGCTCTGCGTGTCCTCTTTGAAGACGGCGCCCGGGCCTGCCTGCTGAAATACGCCGGGGCGGAAACCGCCGGCGAAGAGTTGATTGTCACCTTGCGCGACGCTTATTATCCGCTCGAAGTAAGTTTGCGTTACCGGGTGTTGAGCGACTGCGGCATCCTCGAACGTTCCGCCGAAATCCGGAATCGCGGCTCGCAGAATCTGGTTCTGGAAAGCGTCATGAGCGCTTCCTGGTGCCTGCCCCGCATCGACGGCAACTACCGTTTGACCCATCTCGCCGGACGCTGGGCGCGGGAGGGAACCATTCAGCAGCAGCCCGTCATGCAGAACAAAACCGTGCTTGAAAGCCGCACCGGCCTCTCCGGCCCCTTCGCCATGCCGCTGTTCGCGCTGGACCGGGACGCCGGTGAAGAATACGGCGACGTCTGGTTCGGTTCGGTGGAACACAACGGCAACTGGAAAATCTGCGTCAACCGTGACGCCTTCGAAGAGGTCACGGTGACCGGCGGCGTGAACGATTATGATTTTGCCTGGCCGTTGAAGCCGGGTGAAAGTTTCACCACTCCGGTTTTCTGCGGCGGATTGAGCCGTTCCGGTTTCGGCGGAGCGGCCCGGATGCTGCATGATTATCAGCGGAAGCACCTGCTGCCCGAGGTGGCGCGGAACCCGATTCCGCTGCTGGTCAACACCTGGGCGAGTCTGCATGCCGATGTGGATGAAGCTTCCGTCATGGCGGTGCTGGAAAAGGCGGCGGACATTGGCGCGGAGCTCTTCGTCATCGACGACGGCTGGCAGGAGGCGCTGGGCGACTGGACGCCCGATCCGGCCAAGTTCCCGCGCGGTCTCGCCCCCTTGCTCGAACGCGCGAAACAGCTCGGCATGGATTTTGGCCTCTGGGTCGAAGTCGAGTCGATGGAAAAGCGGAGCCGTCTCTATGCAACACACCCCGAGTGGGTGATGCATTACGCCAACCGGCCGGTTCCCTATCAATACCGCGCCGACGTCGACCGGACGAGTTTCCTGATCGACTTCGGCCGCGACGATGTCCGGGAGCACTTTCACCAAAACTTGCGGAAACTGATTTCCGAAACCGGAATCCGCTATCTCAAGCTGGATATGAACTATTTCTTCACCGCTCCCGGAGAAGACCGGACGATCTGGTACCGTTACGCGGCGAACCTTTTGAAGTTGTTCCATGACCTCAGCCGGGAGTTTCCGGAAGTGCGGTTTGAGAACTGCGCCTCGGGCGGTGCGCGTTCCGACCTGGCGATGAGCCGCTGTTTCGGGCGCATCAACCGCAGCGACAACCAGGACCCGCTGGATATCCTGATCCTTCACGAGGGCTTCTGCCGGATGCACCTGCCGGGATTGGCCGGGGGGGCCTGTCACATCAGCGACGACATGCATCACGTGAATCACCGGCGGATGCCGCTCGAATTTCAGGCGATCGCCGGAATGCTCGGTTCGCTCGCCGTGGGGAAAAAGCTGTCGGCCTGTCCGCCCGGAGAGCTCGAGGCCATCCGGCAATGGGGAGAACTTTATAAGGAGATCCGCGATATCACCTATCACGGAGATTACTACCGGCTTGTTTCGCTGACGGACCATTCTTACGCGGCGTTCGGATATGTTTCGCGAGACCGTTCCCGCGCGCTCCTTTTCCTCTTCGTACGGGAGACGCAATTCGGCAAACGCCTCCCTGCGATCCGGTTGCGCGGGCTGGACAAAGACGGCGTCTACACGATCCGGCGCTACGGCGCGGAAGCGGTTCCGGGGTATGGGGAAGACCTGCATTCCCGTTCCGGCAATTCCCTGATGGAGATCGGTTTGCAAGCTGATATGGTGGAAGGGCACAGTGCCCGTTTATATTACATGGAGAAACAGAAATGACCCGCTCGAAATCGCTCTTGACCCGTTACGAAAACAATCCCCTGTTCCATCCGTTGGACTTCCCTTATTGCAAAGCCGAGCAGGTTTTCAACCCGGGGCAGGTCAAGCTGCCCGACGGCAGGATCATCCTCCTGCTTTCAGTCATGGCCATCAACGAAAAAGGCGCGCGCTGCCATGTGGCGGAGAGCCGGGACGGAATCCATTTCGACATCCACGAGGAGCCGATCTTTAAAGTCGACCAAACCAAGAGGTTCGGGGAGCTCGATTTCCACCCGATCGACTGCCGGGTCACCTGGTTCCCCGAGGACGATTGCGCTTACATCATCCGCCCCGGCAACTCCTCCTGGGGATGCATCGCCATGCTTTACCGCACGAAGGACTTCCGCACTGTCGAACCCGTGGAGATCATCGCGCTGCCGCACAACCGCGTTCCCAGCCTTTTCCCGGAAAAGATCAACGGCGAATATGTGAGAATCGACCGCCCCTACAGCCTCGGCGCGCCCTATGAGAAATCCTACGCCCACATGTGGATCTCCTATTCGCCCGACCTGATTCACTGGGGAAAGCACCGCCCCCTGCTGCAGCGCGATTTCATGAGTTGGAACAATCTCAAGATCGGTCCGACCGTTCCCATCAAGACGGAGCGGGGATGGCTCGAAATCATCCACGGCGTCCAGAACACCTTCATGGGGTTCCGTTACAGCCTCGGCGCGCTGCTGCTGGACCTCGAGGATCCCACGAAGATCATCGGCAGGATGAACGGCTATCTGCTGACGCCGGAGGAGGAATACGAAAATATCGGCATCATCCCCTACACGATTTTCTCCACCGGCGCGATCGCCGACCTGGAGACCCGCGAAGTGAAGGTCTATTACGGCGGAGCGGACACGGTGATCGGTCTCGCTACCGGAAATCTAGATGAAATCCTGGACGCCTGTGAAAAAGGCATCTGAAACAGAAAGGAAGGTTGCCATGAAAAATTTCCATCGTTTCACATTGATAGAGCTATTGGTGGTGATTGCAATCATCGCAATTCTGGCAGCCATGCTGCTGCCCGCGCTGAATCAGGCCAGGGACCGGGCGCGGACCAACAACTGTCTGGGCAACATCAAACAGTGCGGGCTCGCTTTCGCCTTCTACCTGGACAATTACAGCGACACGTTCCCGCGGGTGCGCTACACCGACGCGGCCGGCGACACCATCTACTGGCCGGAGGTGCTGATCGTCGGCAAGTTTCTGGAAGTGAAAGTTTTGCTGGATCCGGCCGTCGCCGGCTGGGGCGGCACCGAGGGGGAAAACACCATCAAGGCCTACAAAGAAGGCTTTTCCTCCTCCTGGCAGACGGGCTCCCGCTGGCGGTTCAACAATACAGCTTACGGTTACAACGTCAGTCTCGGCAATGTCAACGCCGGCGACCCGGCGATCAAATCCGGCCGGGTGAAGAATCCGTCGGCGAAACTTCTGCTGGCCGATACCGCCAGGGCCGACCGGCTCTTTTCCGTGAACCAGTTCTGGGGCAGTTACAGTGCTCCAGGCGTCAGCGGCATGATATTGTGGCCGCTCCACAACGGACTCTCCGTGTGCAATACGCTCTATGTGGACGGGCATGCTGCCGGAATCGCCACCTCCGGGCGCGGCGAGGCCGGCAGCCAGGAACTCTACGACGCGAAGCTCAAAGGCATGTTCAGCCCGTACGATTTGTGATTTTGCCATAACCGAAAGAAATACCAGACCATGCGAAAGTTACTGATTCCGGCGCTGCTTCTCGCGGCGGGACTGCTGAAAGGAGCCGCCCCGGCCCCCTCGGTTGCCTGGGATAATTCATACTCCACGCCGGCAATCGTCCAGTGTTTCACCGCCGGCGTGTTCAATCCGCGGGAAGGCACCGTCGAAATCGACCTGCTCCCGACCGCCACCGAAAGGGCGGTCTCGGTCTGGCAGCCCATCTTGCGGGTCGTTCCGGCGGAACCGTATCAGGAAAAGGAGCTGCTCACAATCATAAGCGACATTCAAAGCAAGCTGTTGTTCAAAATCAATACGGCGAAGCACTCCGGAGCGGTGGTCTGGCAGGAATTCAAAATGTCTCCGGGCAAGCCGTTGCGGATCGCCGCAAGCTGGGGACACGGCAAGTTGAAATTGTTCGCCGACGGCCGGGAAGTCGCTTCCGGCAACTTCCTCTCGGAGCTTGACCAGTTGCCCGCGCTGTTCTGGATTGAGGACCGCCAGATCTTCCGCCCCACCGCGGTTCGGATCGTCCGCCGGGCGCTTTCGCCCGAACAACTGACCCCGCCGGGCCGACCGTTGAAAATCGATGCGGACACTTCGTTTCTGATTGACGACAATCTTCGGCGGCGCAGCTACCCGGCCGCCGCGCCGACGCGCGACAAGGTTGCCAGTGTAACGGCGGTGAACAATCCGGAGGCGTTTCTTTACCGCGAAGGGGAAAATCTCCAGCTTCCCCTCGTCCTTCGGAACTGTACCGCCTCTCCGGTCGAGGTTGCCGGTGAATTGACTTGGAACCGGCAGGAGAAGATTCCCGTTTCGTTCACCATTCCTCCCGGCGAACAGATTCAACAACGGCTCGTGGAGTTGGGGAAACGCTTTGCGGGCTATCACAGCTGGACATTGGAACTCTCCTACGCCGGGCAAACGCTGCGGCGCACCGGCAGCTTCACCGTATTGCCGCCCGCTCCGGAAAAAGAGGGCAAATTAGCTTCCTACATCGGACATCACGGCTTGGACATGCCGCGATTGATGAAGGAATTCGGTTTCCGCAACCACCGGGTCTGGGACGCCTATTCCGCCTCGCTTACCTGGGAAGCGGTGGAGCCGGAAAAAGGCCGCTTCACCTGGCGGGACGCCGACCGCGCGTTGGCCGAAGCCGAAAAACAGGGTTTGGAACTGGTCGCCGTACTGGGGAATTCCCCTTACTGGGCGGGTGAAAAACCGTCGGCGGAAATCATCGCCTCCCACAGAATGGCCGGCAGATTCACGGCCTGGAAGCCGCGCAGCACCGAAGAGTTCCGCAATTACGTCCGCCAGGTCGGCAAACGCTACAAGGGGCGCATCCGGCATTATGAAATTTACAATGAGGTGGATTACCACCCGCCTTTTGCGGCGGTCTACTTTTCCGGAAGCACCGAAGAGTATTTTGAACTGCTCAAAATCGCCTATCTGGAACTGAAGGCGATCGACCCGGAAAACCGGATCCTGGTTTCCGGCTTCGGGCTCACCGGCATCTGCGATCCGGCGATGCCGAGCGAACTTCTGAAGCTCGGAGCGGCGAATTTCTGCGACATCTGGAACATGCACTCCTACGCCGGAAGCGGCGGCGTGCCGGCCAAACAGGAGGAATTGAAGCGCTATGCCCCCGATATGCCCTATTGGCAAACCGAGCAGGCGTGGTACAGCATCAGCGATCCGGACAGAATCACCTACCTGACCCCGCTGCTGAACCTCCAATTCCTTCAGCTCGGATTCGGGCGTTATTACAATCACGGAACGGCTTCCTTT
>JAVBSA010000246.1:0-7637 GCA_031556915.1 Victivallis sp. | reverse complement strand
ACCTGAAGACTCTGGCCGCCGATATGACGGCCCCACGCATCATTGGATCCGTTGATCTGGAAGGTGAGGAAGGCGGCGGCCGGGTCGATCTTGCGGATGTCGATTTTCACGGTTTCTGGGAAGGTCAGGTTGAAGCCGCACCAGTCTTTCTTCTGTTCCGCAAGTTTGACCGCAAGCGTGCCTTCGTTCCATTGGGCGGTGCACCCGAACCAGCCGTAGCCGGTCCAGTTTTCACAGGATACCCGGGCGGTCTGCGGGGCCGCCGGATCGACGAATTCCGCCGTGATCCCGATGATGACCGGAATCGCCGCGCCGGAGGCGGAGGCGATGTCCATCGCGACGGCCTCTTTTTCGGGCGAAGGATTCTCCCACTTCCAGACATGGAACCCGCGGTTGAGCGTGTTGCGGAAGGCAGGGTAAAATTCCGTGTTTTTGTGCGGAGTCACGCCGAGCCACCAGTCGCCGATCTGCTTCCGGCAGACGACGGGTACGGTGACGCTGCTGCCGTCGTCGTAACGGACGATGAAACGGTAGGCTTCACCGGCGTCCGTCCAGGCGGTGCAATGGAAGAAATAGAGGTTCTTCACCCGGCCGTCGAGCGGAATGCCGCGCACCTCTTTCGCCCCGAAACCGGGCGCGAGGTTCTTGGAATCGAGCACGATGCAGGTACGGTTCTCGGTCTCGTCGAAGCGGAGGATTTCGGTCGGCACCCCGCAGAACTCCTGGATTCCCCACGGCGCGCCGTCGAGGCTGTTTTCGGCCCCCTGATCGGTCCAACCGCCTTTGCCGTCCCCGGCGACCGAGTCGGTGAAGGGGCGGTTGCAGAAATTCCGCAGGTCGAGGATGCGGGTGAAACGCGAATCCGGTGAATGGCGGAATTCCGCGTCCGGCGATTTCTGTTCTTTTACCGCCGCTTCGGCGCAACGGGTTTCGAGCAGTTCGGCTTTGATTGGTTTCAAACCCGGGAAACGCTTTTGGAGCGCAGCTTCCTTTCCGGTCACCGCCAGCGCCCGGAACTGGGGCGGCAGATAGACGAGCGCCTTGCCGTTTTTGACCGGCAGGAGCTCCTTCGTCAGCGGATCGGCGGCGATTTCCCCGGCGGGCAGCGCCAGCTCCGCCAGCTTGGGGTAGCGGTCGAGGTTGAGGAGGAAGTAACCGGTCAATTCGCCGTTGTTGACCTGGTGAAGTTCCACATTGGGAACCAATTCGCTGCTGCCCGGCGCGGCGAGCTCCGTCACCGGCCGGCGCTTGGCGAACGCGAGAAGCGTATCGTAAATGGCGGCCAGGTGGTAGTCGAGGCTCCTGACGCCGATGAAAATGACCTTGCCTTTGCCGCAGTCGCGGCTGACGATGGCCGGGTGGCCGCCCGCTTCGGCGAGGACGCGCCACTCTTTGCCCGCGGTGATCGCGGCGAAATCGCGCACCTGGATGTTGCCCGGGATCCGGGCGGAGGCCGGAATCTTGAATTCCAAATTCCGTACTGCGCCGGAGTTGACCGTCTCCGTCTTTAGGGTGTCGAAAACTCCCTGCCAGGCAACGGGTTTGCCGTATTCATCCTCCGGCAGCGCCTCCAGCGAAGCGATGAGAATGCCGCCGTTGTTCAAGTACTGTTTGATCCGCGCTTCCGTTTCGGGGTAGATGTTGCGGACGCCGGTGGCGATCATCACCGGAAAATATTCCGGCGTAAGGCGTTCCGGCTGTTCCTCCAGCCACACGCCGTAGGGCTGGTGGAGGAAGTCGAGCATGGCCGCCGTATCGCGCACCTCGTTCTTGACCATGTTGCCGACCGCCGGGGCGCGCCGTTCGGTGGGGTAGGAGAGGAGCAAGCCGATTTCAGGTTTCCGGTAATTCTGGCGCGGCACGAAGAGGTCGTCGACGGCGAGCATCTCCTTCTTGACGTCCATGATCGCCTTGAGCCCTTCGGTCGGGAAGGCCCAGGGATTGAGAATGTGGAACTGCATCAGTTCGGCGAGGCGTTTGCCCCCCTCCGCCGAGCCGGCCGGAGTCCACCGGGCATCCCAGGCCCGTTTGCACCAGAGAAAGAGGTAACTGGCGTTGCCGCCGCGGACCAACTGCATCCAGAGCGTGGTGTGGAGAGACGCGTAAGTCGCTTTGGTGTAAGTCTCTCCGTCGTGAATTGGCTTGCCGTCGGCAATGGCGCGGAAATAGCGGCGCTGAAGCAGGTCTTCGCGGAACGCCGGTTCCGGCATCGCGGTGTCGATCAAAAGGTCGCTTTTTTTCAGCAACCCGCGGCCGAACGAAGCGCCGCCGCCGGTCGAGGTGGATACGGTCGTGCAGTAACGGTTGATTTCAAAGAGGTTGACGTGATTCTTGGGGAGCGTCCGGTAATTGTCCGCGCCGGGGGGCTGTACGCAGAAGCGGGCCTGGGGGTCGATCGAGCGGATGATCTCCATCCCTTCGAGGCAGAGGTTCAAAAATTCCCGTTCCATGAACTTCGACCACTCCACATAGAGGCCGGGGTGGTCGATGCGATCCTTGAAGTTTTCGATTCTTTCGAACGACTCATAGCTGCTGCCCCAGCATTTGTTCACCGCTTCGACGGAGCCGAACTTTTCTTTGAGGTGGGCGATGAAGTTGCGGCGGTTGGCGGGGCAGGGGTCGTAATGGGCGGGTTCATTGAAGAGCTCGTACATCAGCACCTGGCCGCCCGACTCCTTCCGTTCCTGCGCTCCGGAGCGCCACATGCGGCGGTAAAGATCCCGGCCGGCGGGTTCGGCGAGACAGTAGGGGGTCCAGTGGTTGCTGTCGCTCATGCTGCCGCGGGTGTTGTAGGCGGCAAGCGGAATCTTGTCCTTGTGCTTTTCTTTCTCATTCAGGAACAGCCCGTGCGACCAGGGGGCGCAGGTGAAGTCGACCTGAAGCGGCAAGCCGATTTCGCGGCGGAGCTTCGCCAGGGCGTCGCGCGTCTCTTTGTCGAAGAGAAAGCTCTCGTAATTTTTGTCGATCTCCCTGACCCACTGCTCCGAGGCGAAGTAGCTCAAGGTGTCGAAGCCGACCCGCTGCGCAGCCTCGTAGTCGATCACCTGTTCATAGAGCCATTTCAATGAAGCGGGATACCCCTGGGTGGGCGCCATGCTGCCGACGATTTTATTCGGCACCTGTGCGCCCAGCAGGAACCGCGGCCTGCCGTCCAGGCAATAGTTGCCGTACCGGTCGATCGTGATCGCGGCCCCTTTCGGGAACAGCACGGGGGCTTTGAGCTCCGCAAAGTCGGCGAACAGTTTTTCCTCCGCAGCGACCGTACAGAACAGGAGAAGGGAAATTCCCGGGAATATCCATCGGAACATATTGGAACCCTTTGTGTTACAAAGTGAAAAGACTTTTGGTGGTGGCGAGTCTTTCGGTGTTTTCCATTGTCACATGGCCGTCGAGATAGAGAACCGCCGTACCGGAGGGATGGTTCCGGACCGGCAGCCGGTTGGCATCCCAGAGGTTGCATTCCTGATACGCGCTGTCGAGGAAAATGATTCCCTGTGACGCGGAGACTGTGAGTTTGCTCATATTCATATTGTCCCCCAGGTTCCAATTGACGCCGTAATTGGTGGGGCCGAGGTACACTCCGCCGACGTTGGGCAGCGAGTAGGAGGCCGTCGTTCCGGGACAGGACCAGATTTTATCTTTCTTGCCGTCGATGTAGAGCGGATAACGCCCCGTCATGGCGAAGTTGATGCAATTGTGCGCCCAGAAATCGTTGTTGCCGACGCCGTAATATTTCTTCGGCAGCATCCCGTCGCACTGATCGACATAGAGCGCTACGCCGAAACCGACCTGTTTGAGATTGCTCATGCAGCTGCTCTGCTTCGCATTGTCGCGCGCCCGGGAGAGTGCCGGCAGCAGCATGGCCGCCAGGATGGCGATGATCGCGATCACGACCAGGAGTTCGATCAAAGTGAAACTCTTTTTCATAATGACGCATCCTTTCTGGAAGATTTGGTTACTCCGAACGTGGTGAAAGCCATTGAGTTGCCGTCGATCCAATCCGGGGCGACCCGGGTGAAGAAATCTTCGGTAACTCCGCTGGCACGCTGCTGATCCAACGCGTCGAGTACCGCGTGGGCGATTCCTTCGATGTTCTGCTGGGTGCCGGAGGGGCGGCAGGGGAACGCCGAATCCATCCAGCGGTAACGGTCGTGCACCGCCACGGAAAAGTCGCCGGGAACGTTGATGTTCCGGCGGGCCAGCTGGCGCAGGAAACCGGCCGCCGCGCGGTCGCCGAACAGGACGGCCGCCGTAATCCGGGGGTTGGAGCCGAGCAGTTGATCCGCCGCGTACCTGCCGTCCTCTTCGCTGACGGGGGAGGCGGTGGCGATGTTCCGGGGATTGATTGAGATCCCGGCACTGGTGAGTGTGCGGCCATACGCTTCGAGATTGTTTTCGAAGTCGGTGTAGCCGACCGGGCAATTGACCAGCCCGATGTCGCGATGCCCGTGCCGGAGCAGATTCTCCACGCACATGCGCATGCTCGCCACGCCGTCGGAACCGACGCGCGGACCCTTGGCGACCTGGTCTTTCCACGGCATGGTGACATAGGCGATGCGTTCGCGTTCGAGCATGGCGAGATCTTCGGCGTCATAGGCGATGTTATTCAGGATGACGCCGTTTTCGAAGGTGGGCGGGATGCCGTTTTTCCGGATGAATTCGCGGAACGAAAGGTGGCGCGGCAGCAGCGATATGCAAAGCGAACTGCCCCGCCGGGTGGCTTCGCGCCCCAGATGAGACAGGAACGGCGTCGCAAACATATCCTCATCCGCTTGCGTGTGGAAGGTGGAAGCGAGCAGATGGACGGTCTTCAGCGCGGCCCGCGGCTGCGATTTCTCCGATACGAAGGAGCCTTTCCCTTGGATCGACTGAACCAGCCCCGCGGTGATGAGTCCGCCGATCGCCTGGCGCACGGTCAGTCGCGACACACCGTACGACGTTGCCAGCTCCTGTTCGGAGGGCAGTTTGTCGCCGGGCCGCCACGTCTCCTGCCGGATCTGCTGCGATAGCTCCATCTGGATTTGTTCGTATTTCGATTTTGCCGTGGAAACCATCGTTACCTCTGCGCTGTATTATGACTTGTATAGATATCAGTATGATTATAATTATAGCAAAGAAAAAAGCCCCTGTCAAGAGGCCCGGCAAACTTTTAGTGAAAATATTCTGCCGGAGGGAATGGAGAGTCGGAAATACCGTCAGATTTGTTCCTTTTTGATGAACAACGTTGACAGAACGGCATATCGATGCTACTTTATAACAGCGTGTTTTGTTTGAGGAGAAGAGTCTGCGTGGCCCGAAGGGGCTTTTTTATGGATATCCGGTTATGATGGAATTGGAAAAAGTAAGCATTACTTTTTCGCGCCGATGCAATCTTGCGTGTCCGTTCTGTTATTGCACGAGGAGCGGTTTCCCCGAGGATGAGCTTTCGTTGGATGAATGGCTGGCGTTCATCGATGAGTTGTCCGGGAATCAGGTCTTTAAAGTCGGTATTTTGGGGGGCGAACCCTTTTTATTGCCGGGGCTGCGGCGGATCGTCGACCGCATCGTACAGGGGCGTATGCGGTTCAGCATGATTTCCAACGGCAGTTGCGTGGATGATTCGTTGCTGGAATATATCGCCGGTACCCGGCGCTGCGATTATATCCAGTATTCCATTGACGGGCTGGAGGAAGACCACGACGCCATCCGCGGACCGGGAGTATTCCGAAAAGCGGTGGCCGCCATCCGGCGCACCCGGGAGCTGGGGATCAAGGTGAGGGTGAACGCGGTCATTGCGCGCAAAAATTGCGGCAATGCGCTGGCGCTGGCCAAATTTCTGGAAACGCTGGACCTGGACTTTTACCGTTTGAATCTGGTCAATGCCAGAGACCTCAGCCTCAGTTCGGAGTATCATCCGCTTTCGCTGACCGGAATGGCGGATATGATCGCCGAATTCGCGCCACATTTCGATTCGCTGGTGCACATGCACCGGTTTTCTCCGGTGAAACGCTATTTTGAACAGTTGCAGAATCCCCGTTCCGATATCGGCGGATTTGCTTTCTGCCGGGCTCCGGGGAATCAACTTGCAGTTCTGCCGAACGGGGTCATCCTGCCTTGCAACCCCGCCGAACATGTGATCCTGGGCGTCGCCAACCGCGACAGAGTTGCGGACATCAAGAACTCTCCACTTCTCAAGGCGTTCCTGAAAAGGCTCGCCCGCGGCAGTGAACGCACGGCGGCGCGCTGCGTCGACTGCCCGTACCGTTATTACTGCCGTGAATTTTGCCCCGGTGTTTCCGGGAAACGCTACTGCCGCAAGGAGTTGGCGGAAAACCTCCGCGCCCGCGGGGTGCTGCCGTGAACGCCGTCGATCTCATCATTCCGGCCGGGGACGACCGCCTCTGCTTGCGCGGACGCGGCGGCGAGGCGGTGGAAAGCATGCAAGCCTTCGGCGCGCTGCTGGGTTGTGAAACGTTCCCGGCGGCCGGGGATGTGACGCCGGATTGCGAGCTGATCACGCCCGGCGGTGAAAGTGGCGAAGTGATCTATGAAATGCGGCATTACCGGTTGTTTCGCCGCGCCGGCGTTCTCGGGATCGCCCGGCGCGAGACTCCCGTCTACTCCGGCGACTATCGCCCGTTGGAATGGCGGCGGATGCTTGCCATTGCCGGAGTGAAAGCCGCGCTCGACGGGCGAAAAATAGCTCTGCTTCACGGCGCGCTACTGGGTGAGCCCCTGGATGGAACGCTGCTGTTCGGCCAGAGCGGGATCGGCAAATCCACCTCGATGCGGCGTTACCAGGCGGCCGGGGGGAGGGGCCTGGCCGACGACGAGGTTCTGATCGGACAAAGCGGCGGCGGGGTGGTGACCCGCCCGCTGCCGACCTGGAAAGGGTTCCGGTATGCTCCCGGCTTGTATTCGGAGCCGCTTCGCCCGGCGGTGCGGCTGCTTTGCCTGACCCGGGCCCCGGAGGCGGAGGAGGAGAGCGTGAAACTGATTGAACGCAATTTATTTTTGGGGCATCTTTACGCCGCATTGATGTTTCATGTGCAATATATCCTGAAAGAGTTTCCGCATGCGGAAGCCCGGCGCGGCGCCGGGTCTATCTGGCAGATGACCGAGTCTCTTACCGACCGCTATTCGCCCCGAGCGTTGTTCGCCCGGCTGGATGCCGATCTCATAACAACCCTGGAACGATCATGAAACTCAATCCCGTGATAGTGATGCGCCGGAACAGCGACGGAACCGGTACTTTTTTCGAACCCGACACCGGTGTTTGCATCAACGTCAATCGGACCGGCCGCCGCATCTGGGAGTACCTGGAAGCCGGGGGCGATCGGGGCGGCATCGCCGCCGACCTGCGGCAGATCTGCAAGGGGCCTATATCGCCCGCCCTGGACGCCGAGATCGCCGCCTTTTTGCAATCGCTCGCCGATAAGGGATATCTTATAGACTAATAGACTTTACAGCACAATCCGGAGATTGGAGCCAATTGCCACGTCCTCCTCAGGATATGTTTTGCCACTTTTTGATTAAGATTATTGACAATATGGCAATCTCATGTATATTCCCTATTGTGTCCAATACAAGAGAATGGAAAGATGCCTTGAAAGCGCCGACAGAAGAAAAATTTGAGTACGTAGCTCCGCAGTTGCTGC
>JAVBSA010000599.1:0-5675 GCA_031556915.1 Victivallis sp. | reverse complement strand
TCCTGAATAACGCCGTTTTCGAAGCGGGAACCGACGCCCGGCTCGGCGTGGATTTCTTCAACCTGCCGCCCAATGCTCAAATCGGGGGCCAAATTACGTTCCTCGATTACTTCGGGAACGAAACGAAAATTCCGGTTTCATTGATCAGTGATTCAGAAGGATACTTTCATGCGGAAGCTGCCGTGCCCGGAAAGAGCGGGCACTTCAGGGTTCGCGCGGAAGCGCCCGGTTCCGCCCCGGCGGAAACCCGCATCGCCGGAATCCGCACAATCGCCCCCCTGACCGACGGAGAGCTCGACTACAACTTTCTCGGCCTCTGCGGTTTGAGCTACGGTTCCTACTTCCCCCCGGAAGCCGCGCCGGAAACCCGGCTGGCGGCACTGGCGGAATACCGCGCCTGGCGCCGCCTCCTGCAGGTGAAGCAGGAACGCATTCATTCTCTCATGTGGAACCTGGCGGAACCCGAAGAGGGCCGATACCGCTGGGAGATGTGGGACGCTCTCATCAAGGAGGAAAAGGCGGATGGCATCCGGGTTCAGCTCGGCTTGCTCGGTACCCCCAAGTGGCTGTTCGACCGTCACTTTCCCAATGCCGGATACACGCACCCAAAGGAGTATGTCTTTGCACCGCCGCCGGATATGGAGAAATGGCGGAACTTCTGTGAACTCGCCGCCCGGCGCTACGGCGACTTCGTCGGCGGGTTCGAAATCTGGAACGAAGTTTCCGGGCAATCCATGTTCTGGCAGAAGGGAACCGCGGTGCAATTCGTCGAATTGGCCCGGAACGGGGCCGAAGCCATCCGCAAAGCCGCACCGGGCAAAAAGATTGTGATCCAGACGCTCTGGCCGCGGCAGGAGGAGTTCATCCGCAAGATTTTCGAGCTCGGAATCGCGCGCTATGCGGACATTCACGCCGACCATTATCTCTCCGACGACCGGGTGCGCGCGGCAAAAGAGATCATCGGCCGCTATGCGCCGGACGCCCCTTTCATCAGCAACGAAGACCAGAGCGGGCGGACCGGCAACAATCCGCTCGGGGAGGTCGATGAACCGGCCCGGCGTTACGCCGCTTCCCGGCTGATCCGGGATGTGCTGTTCGCCAACGCGCACGGTTTCCAACGGATTTACCACTTCATGCTCACCGGCAGGACCTGGCGGACCTGGGGGCTGGTCGGCCCCGACCGAACCCCGAAATACACCTTCAGCGTCTACAAAACCCTGTTCAACCGGACGGCGGGCGCGAAATTTCAGTCTTACGAAAAGTTGTCGCACAACCTCGAACGATTCGTTTACCGCTATGATTCACCGGAACGGATCGCCGCAAACGGGGGCGAATACCTGGTCGTGCTCTGCAACAGCGGCAAAAAGACGGAAGAACTGTTCCTCCCCGCGCTCGGCACCCGCTGCCGGTTGATCGACCTGATGGACAATGAAACGGAAGCAGAGGCGCCGAACCGCAATATCTCCGTAACCGTGGGCCCCTCCCCCGTCATGCTGACCGGAATCGACGTCGAAGCGTTGAAAAAGCTCTCCGCATTCACCATCACCCCCGGGAAACAAAGTTTGCGGCCCGGAGAACCGCTTACGCTTCAGGTGCGCGCGGATTCCGAAGCGGAGCTTTCGATCGCAACGGAAGGATTTTCAGAGGAATTTCAACTGAAGGCCGGCGAAAAACGTCCGGTTGCCATCCCCGCCCGCCGCGTCAACGAGATCAGGAGCGTCAAGATTGCGGGACGCCTCCGGGATGGTGAACGGATTCTGCCGGTGACCCGTTATTTCGATTTCGTGGTGGAGGACCAAGAGCCGGGTCTCTCGCTCCTGCCGCCGTTCTCAAAGGAGTCCTGGATCCGTTGGGGCAAGGCAGAGGCGGAATTCATCGACGGCCGCGCCAGGGTAACGGTAAACGCGCCGGAACACTCCGGGGCGATCCGGGTCGCATCGCCTGTAAAAGTGGTGCCGAACGCACGCTATCTGCTTGACTTTCAAGCAAAAGGCTCCGGCACACTGCGGGTGATGCTCAACGGCATCGATGCGGAAGGCAGGAGCCGTGTGCTGAATCACAACCTTCTTGCCGGGCAACTCGGCGAACAACCGGCTTCTTTCCGCAAAGAGTTCCAATGCCCGCCGGATGTGCGGGAGATCCTGATTCATTTCTACGAATACAAATCCGTCGGCCGCTTTGAAATCGGCGGTCACCGGCTGATCCGGCTGACCGGCGACCGCCCGGTCAACCGCCAGCTTTACCGGATCGCGGCGGAACCGGGCGCCGCTCCGGCCGCGCCGGTGGGCATCGGCGGCGGAGCCCGGTTCGGGGTAAGCTGCGACGGCGGGAAACTTTATTTCAAAATCGAGGCGCCGGACCGGATTTTCGGGGAAGGCTCCACACCGAAAACGCTCTGGGAAGGCGACAGCGTACAGCTCGACTTCGACCTCTCCGACGGCAGCCGGAAGGTGCGGACGGTGCAATTCGGGTTTGCGTTGCAAAGAAGCAAGCCGGTCAGTTACCGTTTCTCGACGCTTCCGGCATCGGATCTGGTGGACGGCTACCGGGTCGGAGAAAATCCGGCCGGCGTCGAAACGCGGATCGAACGGAACGGCGACCAGACCACATATCATATTGCGATTCCGGCGGAGGCGATTCACCCGCAGCTGAAACTCATTTCCGGCATGACGCTCGGCTTTTCTTTGCTGGTCAACAACAATGACGGCAACGGGCGGACGGGGTATCTCGAATGGAGCTCCGGAATCGGCCGCCATCAGGACTCCACGCTTTTCGGAGCGCTTGAAATTCCCTGATTCTGCGAAAAACACTTGCAATCCCCCTCGGCGGAGTGTATTTTACCTGATACTTTCAAGAAAGGAACTCCATGATCATCCGGAACGCGGGCGGGAAATTGACCGTACTGCTTATTCTACTCCTGCTGACGGGAGTTTCCATTCTTGCCGGACTTCGCTTCGGCTCGCTCCGCCTCCCCCTCGATGAGCTTCTGGAAACCTTGTATTACCGCGAAGACGGCATCAATTATCAGATCATCTTCAATATCCGGCTGCCGCGCATCCTGCTGGGGGCGCTGGTCGGAGCGTGCCTCGCCGTGAGCGGCTCCATCCTTCAGGGCGTCATGCGCAACCCGCTGGCGGCGCCGGGAATCATCGGCGTCTCCTCGGGCGGCGGACTGGCCGGAATCATCGTGATGCTGGCGATTCCGCAATGGAGTTTCGCATTGGTTCCCGCCGCGTTCCTGGGGGCGCTCGCGACGGCGGTGCTGGTTTACCTTCTCGCCTGGAAACAGGGGGCGAGCCCGGTGCGGCTGATCCTGGCCGGCGTCGCGGTCTCGGCCATGCTGGGGGCGTTCAGCAGCGCGATTCTGCTCTTCCATGCCGACAAAGCCGGAACCGTCCTTGATTTCTCCATCGGCTCGCTTTCGGGCCGGAGCTGGCAGCATATCCATATGGTGGGCCTTTATATGGCGGCAGGATTGCTGACCGCTTTTTTGTTCAGCCGCAAGCTCAATATCCTCGCTCTCGGCGACGAAGTGGCGACCAACCTCGGGCTGCGGGTGGAACCGGTCCGGTTGCTGCTGATCGCAACGGCGGCGCTGCTGGCGGCGGCCTCGGTCAGCGTGGCGGGTCTGCTCGGGTTCGTCGGCCTGATCGCCCCCCACATCGTCCGGATGATGATCGGGTCGGACAACCGCTACCTGCTGCCCGGCGCCGCGCTGTTCGGCGCGCTTCTGGTGACGGGGTGCGACACCATCGGGCGGATGCTGCTCGATCCCGCCGAGCTCCCGGTCGGAATCATCATGGCGCTGTTGGGGCCGCCCTTCTTCCTCTGGCTGCTGCGGAGGCACCGCTATGAAGCTTGAGGTCAGGCAAGTCATCGCCGGTTACGGCACGGAACTGATTCTCGACGGCGTCGAACTCCTGATACCGGAGAAGAAGGTGGTCACTTTGCTCGGCCCCAACGGCTGCGGCAAATCGACGCTGTTGAAAGTCATCGGCCGCCTCCTGAAACCGCGGGGCGGCGCCGTGCTGCTGGACGGAAAATCCGTGCACGGCATGAAGACGAACGAACTCGCCAGGGAAATGGCGATCCTGCCGCAGATTCACCAGGCCTCGAGCGAACTCACGGTGGAGGAACTGATCCGTTTCGGCCGCTATCCGCACCGGAAAACCGGATTCGGATTGTCCGCCCGCGACCGCGAGGTGGTGGAGAACGTCATCGCTCTCACCCGCCTTGCGGAACTGCGGAGCCGGCCGCTCGACACCCTCTCCGGCGGCGAACGCCAACGCGCCTGGATCGCCATGACGCTGGCCCAGGAACCTCAGGTCCTGCTGCTGGATGAGCCGACCACCTTTCTCGACATCTGCTGTCAGTTTGAAATCCTCGAACTGGTAAGAAAGATGAACCACAAGTTCGGGATCACGGTTCTGATGGTTCTTCACGACCTCAACCTCGCCGCCCGCAGTTCGGACATCCTGGTCACCATGAAGGACCGGAAAATCCGTCACTGCGGCCCCCCGCCCGATATCATACGCCCGGAAATCCTGCGCGAAATCTTCGATATCGAGGCTGAAATCAACCTCGACCGCGAAGGATTCCCCTACTGCATCCCCACCGGCTCCGTCCGGCAGAAAAGATCGTAGGTTTTTGCATATCACGGCTTGAATAGTCCCAACATGGGACTATATTGTAATATAACCGGAAGGGCTCACGCAGTGGAACTGCTGAACAGGATCATTCTCGACGACTTCAAACGGAGTCACGCCGAAAGCATAAAGCCATTGGCAAATTGGGAACGCTTGATTCACATGGCTCAGTGGAAGAGCCCGCAGGATATCAGGAACGCAATCAACAGCGCCGACTTCCTTTCAGGGAATCGGGTGATATTCAATATCGGCGGCAACAAGTTCCGCTTGGTTGTCGTAGTGATTTATGTCAGCGGACGGGTTGTGATAAACTGGGTCGGAACCCATGCCGAATACAGCAAGATGAAATTTTGAAGGGGGGGAATATGGAAATCAGCATTATTACAAACGAAGACGAACTCCGGGCAATGACGGAGCGGCTGAATGCATTTCTCACCGCCCACGCCACCGAGCTTGACAACCTGAGTCCGAAAGATTCCGAAGAACTGGAACTGTTGAGTCTGGTCATCAAGGCATATGAAGAGAAGCGATTCCCGATGCCGGAAATCGATCCGATCGATTTCATCAAGTTCCTGATGGAACAGAAGGGATTGAAGGTAAAGGACATTGCATCCTGCTTCGGGACTGCGAGCCGTGCCTACGAGGTTCTGAACCGCAAGCGCAAGCTGACGCTCGCCATGATCAAAAAACTTCGCGTCACGCTGGGCTGTCCGGCAGATGTACTGATTGAAGCTTGAGCATAACGCTTCAATCCTCTGCCGTCGGTTCAGTCCAACGTTTCCTCATGCGCGAAGCGCGCCTCATAATGCCGCTGTCGCGTCAATATGAAGCGCAAGGCGGGAAAAATGAAGCGTGCCTTCGGCACATGAAGCACTGGCGTATGAAGCACCGCTGCGCGGGATGAAGCGAAGCCTTGCGGCTTCATTGTTTTTTTTCCTTAGGCAAATAAATTGTTACCCGGGCGGGAATTGAACCCTCGAACTACTGCTTAGGATGCAGTAGCTATATACACAGATCTAACGGGCCGAC
>JAVBSA010000115.1:0-3838 GCA_031556915.1 Victivallis sp. | reverse complement strand
GAAACGCCTCCGAAACAGCCGGCGAATGACAAAATTCAGGTTGACCGCAACAACGCCCGCCATGATGGCGAGGATGAGAAAAAACAGCAACGGCTGAAAAAAAACGCAACCAACGATAAGCGGCCTGGCGGATTCGGATTGGGTAAAGAACAACGTTCCGAGCGGAGCCAGGGAAATACCGAGAGCGCAACAGCCCAAAACCAGAAGGAAGGAGCAATCCGCCTCGAACCGTTTCCGGAGCGTTTTGGGGCGCTTGGGTTTGGGAGGCAGGCCGAATGTCAGATTATAGCTGGTTTTCAATTGGTTCCCTCCATCATTAATTCGAAGGTTTCAGGGTAAAGATCACCTCAAAGGCTTCCCCGGCGTATTTGGATTGCGCTTCCGGCGGAAGGTAGAAATTTTCCCCCGGCGAGGTGAGCCGGAATCCGGTGAACGTCAGGGTTCGGGGTTCAAATGTTTCGCCGGAGCCCCAGAACTCTTCCGGCGCGGGGTCCCGGATAACGATCATTTGTCTTTCTTCCGTGAAGGTTCCGACACGGTATTCGAAGGCTTGGCCCGTGATGGGATCGATGACGTTGCCCGGCAATGTTTCCGGGAAAGCCCCGTTGTGACTGCGCCGGTATTGTTCGATTTCGAGCGCAAGCGAGCACATTCGAACACGGGCAACCGCCCGGGAAAGCTTGAGGCAAGCCTGGTCGGGAGCCGGCAGTTGATGGTGCATCAGGTAGGTGGCGCTCGGTTCGAATTCCTCCGTGATCCGGGTGGCCGCCTTCAAATCATCGCGCAGCTGGTAATAATCTTCATTCCGCTCCATCAGTTCGATCCAATCGGCTCTGATCCGCAGCAGTTGAATTCGCTTTTTCCGGAGCAGCCATTCCACCCATATCGTAAGGGGAGTGTCGTAGGGGGCGGGGCGCGTTCCCAGGAATACCGGATTGAGGGGCCAGGGGACGGAACCGTCGGCCAGACTCAGAGCATCCAGGGAATCCAGCTCCATGGCGATTTCGGCGCGGGGGGTGAATGCGGCGGAGCCGCGCAGTTTTTCTTCCGCCTTGCCGTTCGACAAAGCGAGTTCGCGCAGGTCGGCGTCGGTGAGAATTTGAGCGCCGAGCATAACGGAGATGGAATGAATCCGGATCGCATCGCAAACAAAAGCGAGATTGGAACCGATCAACCATTCACTGTGATAACTTGTTTCCAGGAAAGCACTTTGCAGCCGGTAGAGGCGCATCGCTTCCTCCCGGTCTTTCTTCTCGCAGGCAAAGATGATGCGCCAGCAAAAATACCGGGCGGAGGAACGCAGCATATTCAACTGCGGCAGTTCCAAATTGGCAATCCGGGCGGGATATTCGGCCGGATATTTCAAAATTCCGCTTTTTGCCGCCAGGCGGTCAAGTGCCGCACAATAATCGATCATCTCTTCAGTCGCAAATTGTTTCCGCGTTTTTTGCCGGAATGCCTCCGATTCCAGAAAGTCGATGAAGTTTCCGGACGGTGTAGGGGGGGCGATGGTGTTATAACGTCGAACCAGAGCGGTATATTCTTCATCGGGTTCCACGCCGAGAGAATTATACTTCTTAAGTGCTTCCCGGGTAACTGGAATCCCCCACTCCCGCATCAGGGCGTTGCTTTGCGCGAGCAATTGTTGATTCAGCGACCAGGCGATGGTCAGGGAAACCGCCGAAACGACAAGAAGGATTCCGCCGGGAATCCGATAGGAGCGTTTCAGTTTGAATCGGCAGAGATGCTCTTGCAGCCCGAGGCCGATGCAAATGCTCGCCATCATCAGGAGCATCGCCGCGCCGCTGCCCAGGAAACCGCCGCCCCGGATCCACAACACCCAGGCGAGAAGGGCGCTTGCGCTCATTGCCCCGACGGAGAACCGGGCCATGCGCGTTGTCAACAGCCGGAGAAGAAGCACCGGGAGAAACAGATTCCGCAGGATCGGAATCCAGAGGAATTGGAGGAAAATAGTGTATTCGTGAGGAAAACGCTTCCGGTAAAGGCGGAGAACGGTGCAATTCTGACCGATTGCGGCAAATGCCGTTATGCAGAAAAAGAGGAACAGCGACAATACGGGAAGCATATATGCGGCAAAAGAGACAAGCTTTCCGGAAATGGAATCCGGGGAGTCGAAAAACAGAATAACGAGCGGCAGAAGCGAAAGAGCGAGCAGGCAATAGCCGAGCAGCAAAAGAACGGAGCAATTCTCAACAAATTGTCCACTGAGTGTGCTGGCGCGTTTTCGGCGGTTTACTTTCATCCTTGCCTCCCGTTATATCATAACTTTAAAAACGATAAGTTCAATCCCCCGAGGGAGAAATCGGGGTAAATATGACGTTGAAATATTCGCGTCTGGTGGGCGACTGCCATTCCGGGGAAGACCAGGCGTTTCCTCCGGTGCCGGAGAGCTGATAGCCGGTGAATGTCAGGGGCTCTTCCTTCCCCCGCTCCCATAGTTCGATGGTTCCGTGCGTCAGCGTGAACGGCTTCCCGTCGACCGGATCGACGGTTGGCGGGAGAGCGGCGGGGTACGCGCCCTCGCTGGCGCGCCGGTATTGTTCGATTTCGAGCGCGAGATCGCACATCCTGACTTGCGCGGTCGCCCGGGCGAGTTGCTGGGCGAGACGGAGATAATCCGATCGGAAATATCGGGATATGCCGATGGATCCATTCCGGTAAAACCGGTTGATTTGCTTGTCGAGAGCTTCAAACTCGCTCCGGATTTCGAAATAGTCGGCCCGCCGGTTCAGGAGGCGCAGAAAATCCGTACAATATTGCCGGATGGTGAGAAGCTCACGCCGGAACAGCCAACCGCCCCAGAGCGTCGTGGGGGAGGAGAGCGGACCATGCAGCGATTTCCGCAGAGGCCAACGCCCGAGTTCATTGCTGAAGAAGTCGCTTTTGAATAGATTTGCCGGAGTCAGCAAAAAGAACTCCAGGGCATCCCGCTGCATCAATGCTTCGCTGCGAAAACCGTGAATTGCGGTATCCTGCAACTGCTTTTCGATTCCGGCATTTTGACTTGCGAGCTGCCGAAGATCCGCATCGGCCAGGATTCCCGCCCCCAACAGATATGAAATGGATTCGACCCGGTCGCGGTCGCAGAGAAAAGCGATGAGGGAACCGATGGCGTAATCCTCACAATACACTGTTTTGAGCGCATTGGTTTGCAACTGAAACAACTGGAGCGCTTCCGCCCGGTCTTGTTTTTCACAAGCGCGGATGATGCGCCAGGAATAGAGCAAAGCCGCGAAGCGCTGCATGTTCAATTGCGGAAATTCGGCATGATTGAGGAACAAGGGGACTTCCTGTTCATATTTCAAAATTTTATCCCGCTTGCAGAAGGAATCCATGATTTCGCACTCGTCATGAATCCGCGGGTCGTCGAAATAGGTTTCGACCTCCCGCCGAATTTCGGGAGAGAGGAGATATTCGGCGTATCCGGCGCTCGAAAAAGAGGGCCTGTCTTCTCGGTTGTACCGGTTTGCTTTGGCGGTATACGCCGCATCCGGTGCGGCGTCGCGATAGAGATACTCTTTGAGTTCTTCGCGGTTGCGCGGAATTCCGAGCTCCCGCCACTCGGCTTCATTCCGGGCGAGCGCCCGGTCCCATTTGAAATTGACGACGCCGGCGGCCGCCCACGAGATTCCGGTGAGAACCAGAAGGATTGTTCCGCAGACAAGGTGGGATTTTTTGAGCTTCATCGGCAGGTAAATTCCGATCAGGGAGGCGGCAAACATCAGGATCATCGCCGGCAGGTTACAGAGCAGCCCGCCGGTCAGCCAAAGGATCCACGCCAGAAGCGCGGCGGCGCTCATGATCCAGGCCGCCCGCC
>JAVBSA010000111.1:0-4910 GCA_031556915.1 Victivallis sp. | reverse complement strand
TGCGGGTACGCCGAGGGTGAAGAAGTGGACCAGCGAAAAAATCGCGCCGCACAGGAAGAAGGCGTTGAATGTTCCCAGTGGGCGCAATAATCCGTAGATGCAGCGGCGGAAGAGGATCTCTTCCAGGATCGGCACGGCGATGCCCACCAGGAATCCGAGCATGACAAGCTGCAGGGGGGAGAGGTTTCGTGCTATGATGCTCAGGTCCTGTTCGGGGGCGTAAGCGATGCCGATATAGTCCAGCCCCGCCTGCCAGGCGGCGGTCAGGCAGGCTCCTCCGGCGAGAATGATTCCGTAAGCGGCGGGGATGATGATGGCGTCGCGCCGCTTCAGCGGCCGGATTCCGAGTTTCTGCGGCAGTTTCCCGATGGGCGTGAGAAAATAGAGGCAACCGATCAGGGGAACCAGGGTGAGCACCTGACCCGCCATGGTAAACAGATTCAATCGGGGATCGCCACCGCCGAAGAGAAAGACAGCGGCCAGGGCGCAGATGAAGATCAGCAGCGCTCCGCCGCCGATGGTGGCCGCCAGGGTGAAAAGGAGCTGCGTTACGGAAATATTTTTACGATACGGAGCCCTTGCGATGATTTCGCCGATCCGGTGGAGCAAGGTCAAAAATCGCCTCCTTCGACGGTGATTTCGCGTTCGGAGTCGGAGAGGTGGCGTATGGTCACCCACAGGGCGGAATCGGGGATGATGCCTTCGATTCTCTCCGGCCACTCCAGCAGCGCCGTCGAGGCGGGATCGTCCAGGAACTCATCCACGCCGAAGGCGAGGGCGGAACCGACGTTTTCGATACGGTAGAGGTCGAGGTGGTAGAGCATGCCTTTGCCGCCCGGCAGCGGATATTCCTGTACGATGGTGTAGGTGGGGCTGGAGACGGGTTCGGTGATGCCCATTCCGGCGGCGAATCCGCGTGAAAAGACGGTTTTGCCGGCTCCCAGGTCGCCCTGGAGGGCGATGACGCTGCCCGGCGGCAGGATTTGCGCGAGGCGGCGGGCGAAATGCTCGGTCTCTTCGACCGAACGGCTGACGAGATGTCGTTCAATGTTCATATCCTAAGCTTCCGTTTTCGGTCAGGGAGTTTCCCTGGGGGTCAGATACGCCGCTTCCGGCTTTGGCACTGCCGATCCGGGTGAGCCGGGCGGCAAAGGGCCACAGGTGTTCCAGTTCCGCCGCTTTTTCGGGGGGGACGAAGAAGAGGAGTTCATAATCTTCGCCGTCGCGCAGCGCCCGGTCCGCCGTCGCGCCGGCCCGCAGGGGGATCCGGGCGGGGTCGAGCGTGATGCCGATGTTCGACATTTCGGAGAGGCGGAGCGCATCGATCAGCACCCCGTCGGAGACGTCCATCATGGCGGAGGCGAAATTGTTGAGTGCGAGGAACCTGCCTTCGGGGAGGCGCGGCTCGAAGGCGAGGTGATGTCCGGATTCGAGTGAGTTGCCGAATTCGCCGGTTGCGTAAAGCAGATGGCCTTCTTTGGCGCCGCTCCGGGTGACAACCGTGGATTCTTCGACTTCTCCCAGGATGGTGAGCGATGCGACTTCGCCTTCGGCGGCCAGGGAGGAAATGTCGCCGCCGACGATGGCGACGCCGTATTGTCCGCCTGTTTCCGCCGCGGCGCGGCAGAAGCGGAGGATCCATTCGGAATCGCGTCCTTTGGTCGCGACGGAGAGGAGGGCCCAGAGCGGGGTTCCGCCCATGGCGGCGATATCGCTCAAATTCCGGCGGAGGAGTTTGCGCGCCGCCTCTTCGGGGGTGGTGGAATTCCGGTAATAGTGGATATCGCCCGCAAGCTGATCGACGGCTGCGAGGAGGAGTTTGCCGGGGCGGAACTCCATGGCGGCGCAGTCGTCACCGGGGCCGATGCGCACTCCGCCGGTCTGTGCGAGGGAGGGCAGCAACTTCTTGAGAATGTCACGTTCGTCGGGCATGGTTTCAATATAGCGGGGCGGTTGGGACAAATCAACTTGAAAAGTCGTTTTTCCCGGATATATTAGTGCTGGAAGAAGGCGGGACGGGGGCGGCTTACGCCGCAATCGAATTTGGACCACGAAAGACACGAAAAACACGAAAGGGGGAATTTCTTTATTGTCTTTTTTCGTGTTTTTCGTGTCTTTCGCGGTCCATTCGCCCAAAAGATACGTATAACCAAGGAACAGTCAGCATGTGCGGAATCGCCGGAATCATCAATCACCGCAGCTCCCCCGACGCGCCGGGCATCGTCGAAGCAATGAACCAGGTCCAGGCACACCGCGGGCCGGACGGCTCCGGCCTGTTCAAAGACCGGGACGTCGTGCTCGGACACCGCCGGCTGGCCGTCATCGACCTTGCCACCGGCGACCAGCCCCTTTCCAATGAGGACGAAACCGTCACCGTCATCTTCAACGGCGAAATCTATAATTATCAGAAACTCCGCAACGACCTCGAAGAACGCGGCCACCATTTCAAAACCCAAAGCGATACCGAAGTGATCGTTCACCTCTACGAGGAACTGGGGGGGGAATGCACCTCGCTCCTCGACGGAATGTTCTCCTTCGCCGTATACAACAGCCAGACGCGCCGGGTTCTGCTCGGCCGCGACCGCACCGGCCAGAAACCGCTCTATTATTTCATGCAGAACGGCATGCTGGTCTTCGCCAGCGAACTGGCCGCCCTCAAATGCCACCCCGCCATGCCGCGCGAACTCGACCCCGCCGCGGTGAGCGACTACCTTTCGTTCCAATACGTGCCGGGGCCGGGCACCATTTTCCGCAACGTCTTCAAACTCGCGCCGGGCCACCAGCTCGAATTCCGGATCAACGAAGGAACCGTTTCCATCCGCAGCTACCGCAGACTCGATTATTCGCTGAAACAGTCGAGCTCCTTCGAAGAGTCTTCGCGCGAACTCAGGCGGCTGGTCGAAAAAGCAGTCACCAAACGGTTGATCTCCGACGTGCCGCTCGGCGCCTTCCTCTCCGGCGGAGTCGATTCGACCATCATCACCGCGCTTGCGGCGCGGCAACGGGCGCCGGAACGGACGCTCGCTTTCACCATCGGCTTCGACGACGACCGTTACGACGAACGCTCCTTCGCCGCCCGCGCGGCGGATTCGATCAATACGGCGACCGGCAACGCGCTGCGGCACAAAATGGCGATCGTCGACCCGGGCGATTTCTCCGTGGTGGAGAAACTGGCCGAGATCTGCGAAGAACCCTATGCCGACGCTTCGATCCTGCCGACCTTCCTGCTCTCGCGTTTCGCCCGGCACGACGTCAAAGTGGCGCTTTCCGGCGACGGCGCGGACGAAGTCTTCTGCGGGTACGAACGGTATCTGGCCATGCGCTACGCGTCGCGGATGGACGCCCTGCCGGAGGCGATGCGGAAAACGCTTCTGGAATCGCTGTCGCGGATGTTCCCCGACCGCGGAGAACGTACCTTTTCCGGCAGGACGCGGAGATTTTTGCGTGTTGCCGCGGCTCCGGCCGGCCGGCGCTATTTTGAAATGCTGAACCGCTGCCCGGCGAAGACCAAGGCGCTTCTGTTCGGCGACCGGCTTCGCGACGCGCTGCGCCGGGATTCGGCGGAATATTTCAATTCCCTCACCTGGGAACTCTCGAGCTTCAACAAAACCGAACAGCTTTCGGAGCTGGATTTCCACACCTACCTGCCCGGCGACATCCTCTTCAAGGTGGACATGGCTTCGATGGCGACGGGGCTGGAAGTGCGTTCGCCTTTCCTCGACCGCGAGGTGATCGATTTCGCGACGCACCTGCCGTTGAGCTACAAACTCGACGGTTCTTCCCGGAAACACATCTTGTTGGAGGCGTTCAAGGATCTGCTGCCGCCCGCCATCCGCAACCGCCCCAAAAAGGGGTTCGGCGTTCCGGTCGCCGCCTATCTGCGGGGCGAATGGCACAACCTTGCCGAAGAGGCGTTGTTCGACAGCAGTCTCACCCGCAACGGTTTTTTCGACGGCCCGCAGCTCCGGAAACTCTGGCAGGAACATCAATCGGGAAGGCGCGATCACAGCTATCTCCTGTGGAGTTTGCTCCTCTTCGCCCTTTTCCTGCAACGCAACCACCTTTAAGGGGGGTCCCCTATGGCAACGAAACAAGAACAGCTCGTCATCGTCGGCAGCGGCCCGGCGGGGTATACCGCCGCCATTTACGCCGCGCGGGCGAATTTGAATCCGCTCCTGTTGGCGGGGGAGCTCCCCGGCGGGCTCCTGACCCAGACCACGCATGTGGAGAACTATCCCGGTTTCCCCGATGGAATCCTCGGTTTCGACCTGGTGATGGCGATGCAGACACAGTGCGAGCGTTTCGGCACGCGGGTCGAATTCGACGCCGTAACCGGATTCGAACTCACCGACGGGGGAGTCCAGAAGCTGACGCTCACTTCGGGCGACACGGTTGAAACCAAGGCCCTGATCCTGGCGCTGGGGGCGAGTCCGCGTTACCTCGGGCTCCCCTCCGAGGAGCGGTTGAAGAACAAGGGTGTTTCGGCTTGCGCCACTTGCGACGGGGCGTTTTACAAGGGAATGCCGGTAACGGTGCTCGGCGGCGGCGACACCGCGATGGAGGAGGCGGTTTTTCTGACCCGTTTCGCGAGCAAGGTCACGGTGATCCACCGGCGCGACGAATTGCGTGCTTCGAAGACGATGGCGGACCGGGCGTTGAAGAATCCTGCCATTGAGTTCGTCTGGTCGGCGGCCGTCGAGGAGTTTCTCGGCGAAAAGTCATTGGAGGGGTTGAAGGTAAAGAGCCTGAAAACCGGCGAAACGTCGGTCATTGAGTGCCGGGGTTGTTTCGTGGCGCTGGGCCATGTTCCCAATACGGGATTGGTCAAGGGGGTCATTGAGACTGACGGGAGCGGTTACATCAAATTGCGCGAGCCGCATTCCGGGACGAATCTCGCCGGGGTATTTGCC
>JAVBSA010000440.1:0-2746 GCA_031556915.1 Victivallis sp. | reverse complement strand
GAATTCGGCGGCTTCAAACACCCCAATGCTCTCCGCTACGAGTGTGCGGCAATGCTGGCCAACGGTTCCAAGTGCAGCGTCGGCGACCAGCTTCACCCCGACGGCGAGCTGGATAAAAGCACCTACGAGATTCTCGGCGCGGCCTATGCCGAGGTGGAGGAAAAAGAACCCTGGTGCGACTATGTCAAATCGCTGGCGGAAGTCGCCATTCTCACCTCCGCCGCCGTCAATAAGAGCCACAAGCGTGAGATTTCTCCCGATATCGGCGCTTCGCGGCTGCTGCTCGAAGGGCACATCCCCTTCGACGCAGTCGACGCCGACATGGATTTCAACCGTTACAAATATCTGCTGCTGCCGGACGACATTTTTGTCGACGGCCGCCTCAAAGGGAAACTCGACGCTTATCTCGCCGCGGGCGGGAAACTGATCCTCTCGGGCGGGAGCGGTCTCGGGGAAGGGGACCAGTTCGTCCTCGATCTGCCCTTCTCCGACGGCGGCTGGAGCGAGTTTTCACCCGACTACATCAAGGTGGCGCCGTCGCTGGCGGAATACTGGGAGACGCCGTTCGTCATGTACCAGTCCAGCCGCCGGGTGCGGGCGCGGAACGCGGAGTCGCTGGGGCAGGTTTACGATCCCTATTTCAATCGCAATTTCCGCCATTTCTGCAGCCACCAGCATGCGCCTTACCGGCCCGAGCCCTCCGGCTTCGACGCGGGGGTGATGAGCGACAATATCCTGTATTTCGCCCACCCGGTGTTCTCGGTCTACCGCGGCCTCGGCACGGTCGCTTTGCAACGTTTCCTGTTGGGGGCGATCAAGCGCTTCATGGGGAACGACGTGCAGATCAGGACCAATATGCCGAGCACGGCGCGGATTACGCTGATGGAACAGGCGGAGCAGCAGCGCGCAATTCTGCATCTCCTTTACGCCAATACCGTTGCGCGCGGCGGCGGCGGCATCGATATCCCCAACGAGTCCTACATCGGCAACGGTTATACCGTCGAAGTGATCGAAGAGCTGATGCCGCTCCGGGGTACGGAAATTGCGCTTAAGCTCGACCGCGAGGTTTCCCGGGTTCGCCTGGTGCCGGAGGGGAAAGTCATTCCGTTTGAGAAAAAGAACGGCCGGATCGTATTTTCGATTCCGGAATTCACCTGCCACCAGATGGTGGAGCTCTCGTAACCAAAGAGGAGGGAGAGATGGACCTGAAATTCTTTGTGGACGAATCCAAATGCATCCGCTGCGGAGCATGCATCCGCGACTGCGCCGTGGATGTGCTGGAGATGGACCCGGCGACCGAGTTTCCCAGGGTGATTCCGGGGACGGAAGCGGCTTGCACCCGTTGCCAGCACTGCCTGGCCGTCTGCCCCGTCGGCGCGGTGGAGATTTTCGGCCGCGACCCGGAGGAGAGTTTGCCGGGCCTTCAGTTCCCCGACCCCGACGGGGTGGCGAGGTTGATCGCCAACCGCCGGAGCTATCGCAGCTACCGCAAAGAAAATCTCGATCGCGAGACGCTCGACCGGTTGAAGGATATGCTTCGGTTCGTTCCGACCGGTGTGAACGCTCATCTGCTCCATTTCGCCTTTGTCGAAGATGTCGCCGTGATGGACCGCATCCGGAACGACGTGAATGAAAAGATTCAGCATCTGTTGGCGCACGAGCCGGATTCGCCGTTTCTCGGTTGGATGTCACGCTACCGCCGCCAGCTCGAAGAGGGGCGCGACGTGATTTTCCGCGGCGCGCCGCATATGGTCGTCGCGGCGGTTGCGCCGAATGCCCCCTGTGCGGTTCAGGACCCCATTATCGCACTCTCATACTTTGAGCTTTACGCGCAGTCGCTCGGGGTGGGCAGTTGCTGGTGCGGGCTCGCGAACGGAACGTTTCAGGCGTTCCCCGAACTGGCCGCCCTTCTCCGGCTGCCCGCCGGATACAAGATCGGTTACGCCATGTTGTTCGGGCCGACCGGGCTCGAATATCCGCGTGCGGTACAGCCCGATCCGGTCGGAATCACCGTGGTGAAATAATGGTTCCGGAAGCGGCGGCAAAAGCGGTCCGGCTTCTGAAAGAGGCCGGTTTCGACAGCGGCGTCGTCGGCGGCGCGGTGAGGGATATGCTGCTTGGGCGCACTCCCTCCGACTGCGACGTCGTCACGACCGCCCGCCCGGAACAGCTGTCCGCGATTTTTCCCGACAGCAAGCTGGTCGGGGCGAGTTTCGGCGTTTCCCTGATCCGGGTGGACGGCATGGAGCTCGAAGTCGCCGCCGCCCGCAAAGAGCGCTTTTACCTGGATGGCCGGCATCCGGAGGAAATCGAATATACCGACGACCTCGGTGCCGATATGCTCCGGCGCGATTTCACCATCAACGCAATGTGGTACGACGGCGAAGTTCACGATACCGTGGGCGGGCGCGCCGACCTGGAACGGGGCGTGATCCGCACGGTCGGCGATCCCGTGGAACGGTTCGGCGAAGATTATCTGCGGATGCTCCGCGCGATCCGTTTCGCCTCGCGTTTCCGGTTTGAACTCGATCCGGCGACGGAGCGGGCCATCCGGCTCCTGGCGCCCAAATGCGCCGAAATCGCGGGGGAACGCATCCGCAACGAAGTGACGCGGATGCTCATGGGCCCCGATCCGGCAGGGGCGGTGGAGCTGATGGAGCGCACCGGAATTCTTCAACAGATCCTGCCCGAGGTCGCTGCCTTGAAGGGGGTCGAGCAACCGCCCGAATTTCACCCGGAAGGCGAT
>JAVBSA010000383.1:0-6215 GCA_031556915.1 Victivallis sp. | reverse complement strand
GGACCACCTGCGGGAAAAAGGCTGGGAGGACCGCTTCCTCCTCTATATCGCCGACGAACCCCACGGGAACGAACCGGGCGTCAAAGAGCAGATGACCGCCCTTTGCGATATGATTCACGAGGTGGAGCCGAAGCTGCGGATCTATTCGAGCACCTGGCGGCTGGTTCCGGAATGGGTCGGCAAACTCGACGTCTGGGGCATCGGCGTACAAGGGCAGATTTCGCCGGAAGAGATGGAGGCATTGCGCAAATCCGGCGCGCAGCTCATGATCACCACCGATGGGCAGATGTGTCTCGATACCCCGTTCAACGCGCTCGAACGGCTGCTCCCCCTTTACGCCTGGAAGCATGGAACGCTCGGCTATGAGTTCTGGGGGGCGGACTGGCTGACCCGCGATCCCTTCGAATGGGGAATCCACCGCATCCATACCCAGGAAGATGTTCCCGGCCGCCCGGTCCGCATCCGCTACCCGAACGGCGACGGCTATATTTTCTATCCCGGCAAAGGCGGCGTCAAAGGCCCGTCGAGTTCGATCCGCCTGGAATCGCTGCGCGACGGTGTCGAGGATTACAGCTATTACGTGCTCCTCGACGAACAGGTCCGCAGAACCGGAGACCCGGAAGGGGCGCAACTCCTGAAAGACCTGAAAGAACTGATCTCGATCCCCAACGCCGGCGGCCGCAAATCGGAGCAGCTCCTGCCCGACCCCGACGTCTTTACCCGCCTCCGCGACCGAATCGGAGAAAAAATTCAACTCCGGTAGCGTGCCGGGGTGATCCCGCGGTGTTTTTTGAAGAAGGCGATGAAATGGCTCGGGTTGCAGAACCCGAGTGCCGCCGCCACGTCCGCCACGGTTTTGCTTTGGTCGTTGAGCAATCGCTCCGCGTGGGCGATTCTCCGCAACGCGGCGTAGCGGCGGATGGACATACCGTGTTCGGCGTGGAAAATCCGGTTGAGGTGCCGGCTGGAAAGATGAAAGTGAAAGGTCAGCGCCTTCATTTCAAACGACCGGTTCACCAGGTCCTCGATCCGCATCTGGATGTACTGGCAGATTTCCTTGTGGGAACCGGCCGTTTCCGGGGCGGGAGCGGCGGCGGGCAGGAGGCTCTGCAGAATGTCCAGCAGAAGGGCCGGGATTTCGTTCTGCAGGATGGCGCGGCTGAACAGCATCGGGCGGCGGCACTCGTTTTCGATGATCCGGATCCGGTTGAGCTGGCTGCCGGAAAAGGTGAACCGGTAGCCGGATTGTTCCAGCGCACCGTCGAGTTTCTCGAGGAGAGCCCGGCCGCGGGCCCCGAGCGGAGTCAGGGCCACTTCCATGGAGCGGATTCCGGAGCCGGTGCTTTCGCTGTAACGGCGGTGCAGTTTCCCCGCCGGCAGGCAGAACACCTGCTTGTTTTCCGCGTTGTTGGAGATTTTTGCGCCGTCCACCAGATAATGCATCTCCCCCTGCCGCATCCAGGCGATTTCGTAGAACGGGTGCTCATGTTCGGGGATCTCCACCTTGTCCTGGTGGAGCACGTCGTAGAAGACGGGAATGCGGATCTCCAGCTCCAGCCCTTCCGGCCGGAACGGAGGGAGCGCATTGATGACTTCGCCGATGACCTGGTTGAAATAGTCCATGTTCTTCAATCTAATGCCGGAAAACCGTTTTTCAAATAAAATGTCTTAAAAATAATATTCAATGTCCTGCTTGTGATATAAAAGACGGTTGCTTTCTACCGTTTCTTCTGTCATAATAGAAAGGAACACTCAAACAGGAGAGACGATGATGAAATCGAAATTCACCTTGATTGAACTGCTGGTTGTGATTGCGATTATTGCAATTCTCGCTTCCATGCTGCTCCCCGCGCTGAACCAGGCCCGCGCCAAAGCGAAAGCGTCGACTTGCGCGAACAACCAGAAGCAGGTCGGGCTCGCTTTCCTCATGTATGAAGGCGATCATGCGCAGCTGCCGCCCGGAGCCGTCACCTCGACCGCGCCTTATCAGGTGTGGGATTCGATCCTGGTTACCGGAAAGTATCTGCCCGGCACGCTGGAAGTTCCCGATGCCAACCGCGCTTACGGCAAGGGGGTGAAGGTGCTGACCTGCCCGGAGGATATCGAACGTCTCGACGGGGAACGGCTCACCTTCCTGAAAATCGATCTGCGCTCTTTTCAGGTGAACGGCCATGTTCTGGTGGATTACTACAGTACCTCTCCCGCAGTGGATCCGGCCAAATCAATTTACGGCAAATGGAACCGCACCAAGAGTTCCCCGGCCGAGATCATCATGATGTTCCACCGCCCCGCCGACATGCTGGTCGGGCGGCTTGCCAGCACGGTCGGCAGCGAACCGCAGCTTCGCGCGGACAACCTGAAACTCGACGGGGTGCTCTGGCACAACCAGTCGATCCCCTATCTGTTCGGAGACGGCCACGTCGCCTTCTTCAATGTGCACCGTTACGGACAGGCGAATTTCTCCAAAGAACACTGCCAGGTTAAATTGTAAGGAACTTTTGATGCGCAACTTATTGTTATTTTTCATGATCATGACAGGAATTTCACTGATGGCCCAGGAAAATTACGTGTATCCCCCCGAAATCGCCGCCTGGACGCAGGACGAGAAGGACCGCCAGGCCGCCGAAACCGTGAAGATGTTCGCCGAACTGACCAAGGCGGCCCGCTCCGGCGCGGCAAGCTACCGGATCGCCCCCGGCAACTACCGGTTCGGCCAGAAGGAGGGATACGCCAAGTGTCTCTATCTCTACCGGCTCAAAAATTTTACAATTGAAGCCGAAGGGGTCACCTTCTGGATCGACGCAAGTTTTCGCCAGGACGCCGTGGTGATCAAGGAATGCGTCAATGTGAAGATCAAAGGCCTCACCGTCGACAGCGACCCCTTCTCCTGTTCGCAGGGGGAGATCACCGGCATCGACCGTCAGGAGAAGTTTCTTACAGTGAAGCTCGATCCCGGATTCCCGCCGCTGGAGAACTGGAAGGCGGGCGGAAATATGAAAGCTCCCTTCTTCGACAAAGAAGGAAATTTTGTGGACGGCTGGCTCGATTACGTCGCCTCTTATGAAAAAGTGGAAGAACGCGTTTACCGCATCCGGCTCAGAAGCAATTATATTTTTACCTACGATATCCCGATTGAACCTGGATTCAAGATGGCTTTCCCCGACCGTTCCAAGCGGATGGCCTTCAACATGTTGAATAGCGAAAAATGCATCCTGGAAGATGTCACCATTTACAGTGCGCCCCAGATGGCCTTTACCGAGCACGGCGGCGCGGGCGGCCACAAATATTCCGGCTGCAAGGTGATCCGCCGCCCCGGAACGAAGCGCCTCATCACCTGCAACGCCGACTTGTTCCATTCGATGAAGACGCAAACCGGGCCGACCATTGAGAACTGCGACTGGGGCTGGTCGTGCGACGACCTCATCAATATCCACGGATTCTTCTCCTATGTGACGGAACAAGTGAGCGATACGGAATTCATCGCGGTCCAGTCCCAGGCTCCCGAGGCGTGGCAGGGAACCGAAATTGAGCTTTACAATGACGCCGATATGAAGTTCATCGACCGGGTGAAGGTCGTTGAAATAACCGCCGTTCCGGATGCGGCGGCGGTCGAAGCGGCGAAAAAGATGCCCGAAGAATTGCGGAAACAGGGTGTCGGCACCGGCGACTTCCTCGGTGCGACGGTTTTCCTGTACCGGGTCAAGGTCGACAAGCCGGTCAAGGTCAAGCGTTTCGACGTGATCCAGAGCTATCTCGCCGCCGGGAGCGGGGCGGTCATCCGCAACAACCGCCTCCACGATACGCTGGCGCGCGGCATGCTGATCCGGGGCGATGGCGCCGTGGTCGAAGGCAACCGCATCGAAAACACCGGCTACAACGCCATTCAGGTCGTGACCGACTGGTATTTCATGGAGGGGATGACCGCGCGCAACATGGTGATCCGCAACAACGAGATCGTCAACTGCGCCAACGGATTGCACGGGCGGCTCGATTATTGTCTGCATAACAGCGCGATCAACTTCATCGTCTGTCACCGCAACTGGATGTTCGCCAAAGGAATTTCGCCGATCCGCAACATCCTGGTCGAGAACAACCGGATCGTCGACCCGGGAGCCTCGGGGATCGTTGTCGGCAACGCGATGGACGTCAAGGTGCTGAACAACACGATCGTCAATCCCTGGGCCAAGGGGCTCCACCCCCGGATGCAGCAGCGCCTGAGGGAAGTGGCCGCCGGAATCTACGTCGTCGAGTCGGAGAACGTCGAGCTCTCCGGCAACCGCATCGAACAGTTGAAAGAAGGCGTGAAGCCGATTATTAAATAGGATTTTTCCCATGTTGAATCTTTATCAGCCGAAGGTGGAGTTCTGCCCCATCTATGTTCCGAAAGAGAAGATGGTTCCCCATCTGCGTTACAACCACGATGTGGACATCGTCAAATTCAAGGGGAAGTTCCTGGCCAGCTGGAACGCCAACGAGGTTCCGGCGGAAGGCGTGCCGGGACAGTACAACTTCCTCGCCGCCAGCGACGACTTTCAGGGGTGGACGCCGCCCGTCAAGCTGTTCTCCGCCGAACAGGACTGCGTGAACCCGGTGGAGAGCGACAACCAGTGGCAGCCCGCCTTCATCAATCTCAATGACGAAACACTCTTCTGCGCCTGGTGCGATATGCTCAGCCGCAAAGTGTTCGTTTCGGAGTCGGCGGACGGATTTCACTGGACCAACCGCGAAGTCGCCAACGCGCCCGCCGAATTGGCGGCGGACGAGACCGGATTCCCGACCAACCACGGTTTCATCACGTCGAAAGGCGTGCTGATTTTTCCGTGCAGTCTCCCCTGCAAGTCCGGCAAATATCTGGTCGGCAACACGATGTACGCCGCCTTGCTGCTGAGTTTCGACAACGGCAAAAGCTGGGAATGGAGCAGCCCCGTCGAGGCGGTGACCTGGTCTGAAATCGGCGCCCCGCCGCGCTGGCCGGGCAAGCAGCGCGTCGCTCTCTGGGAACCCTCGGTCTACGAACGCGCCGACGGCACGCTTGAAATGCTGATCCGCAACTCCACCGCGCAGGAGTGCCCCGAGTACGACCCCCTCATGCGCTCGGAGGATATGCTGCTCCATGCCGAAAGCCGCGATTCCGGCCGGACCTGGACGCGCTGCCGCCCGGTCGAGATCGAGACCACCTATTCGCGCAACCTCGCCCTCGGCGGAGTCGGCGGCAAGGATTCCATTCTGATGGTGATGAACGACTGGCAGGTGAATCTGCCCCGGCGGATTCCTTTCGACCGCTACAACCTCGCCCTTTTCCTCGCCCCCGGCGGCGAGGCGGACCTGATGCTGCCGGGCCCCGTGGTTCAGCCCGCGGGCGGTTACGGCTTCTACCCCAACGGTTTCGTCGACGGCGAAACGCTTTATCTGGCCTACACGTATCCTGCGACGATCATGGGAACGAAGGTGACGCCGCTGCCCGATTATTCGGAACCGTTCCTGCTGCCGCGCGGGGGGCGGCAAGGGCTGCGTTTCGAAGGAAAGGCGGCGCTGTTCTCCCACCCCGAAGCGACGCTTGGATTGGTGCTTTCGGAGACGCTGGCGGCGGCGGAGGAGCTGACAATCGAATTCACCTTTGAAAGCCGTTACCGGCGGTGCGATGCGAACTTTCCGCTCTTCACTCTCGGCGGCAAGCGCCGCGACGGCGCAGTGATCGAACTCGAATATGATCCGGAATTGCTCACGGATCGCGCGGTGTTGAAGACCGTCTCCGGGAAACGCTTCGACCTCGGCGGGGCGCCCGAAGGCAAACAGCTCTCTTTCAAACTCTTCTGGAGTGCGGAAACGCTTGCCGTTGAGTTGAACGGAGTTCGCGTCGAGAGCAAAGATCGCACGTTGCGCAAGTTCGCCTTCGGCGGTCTCTACGCGCCGCCGGAGTGGCCGCGCGGCAGCGCGATGGCCGAAGAGGTCCGGCTCGACCTCGAATCCGTCGGGGTGCATTCATGAATCACGCCGCGCTCCTGAAGCGGCACATCCATGCCGATGCACGGGAGATGGGCCGCTCACCGGCGGGGATTTTGCATCATCCCTTCCTGGCGCCCGGCAGCAGCGCCTACGCCGACGTGCTCTGGGATTGGGACAGTTATTTCTCCAACGTCGCGCTCCGGCAGGTTCTGCTGGAATCGGGGGATTCCGCCGGAATGCTCGAATACGAGCGCGGCTGCATCTATAAT
>JAVBSA010000359.1:0-9781 GCA_031556915.1 Victivallis sp. | reverse complement strand
CTCCTGCAGCTTTTTGCGCAACTCGACGATCGGCTTTTCGAATTCCAAGGTAAATTCCGGCATCTTAATCAAACTCCGTGTTGGGTTGTTTTTCAATCGACGATTTCGACCGGCGTCCTGGCCGGGACGAAGAGGTATAATTTTTCCACGTCGCGATTGCGCATGCGCACGCAGCCGTTGCTGAGCGACCGGGTGACGTCGGAGTCATCCCGGGTGCCGTGGATTCCGAATCCCGAGAGGGGCCGGTCGGGGGTTCCCGTCGCGGCGAGCTTCAGGAAATATTCGCCCAGCGGGTTGTCGGGGTCGCCGTACTTGACGACTCCGCCGTCGGGGGAATACCAGTCGGGCTTGTTCACCTTGACCGAGACGACGAAAGCGGCGGTCGGGGTTTTTCCCAGCCGGCCGATGCCGATGTCGAACAGGGCGAAGAGCGCGCCGTTGTTGTAGAGCTTGAGCAGTTTGGCCCCCTTTTCCACCTTGATCGACCAGGGGCCGGGGTAAATCTTCATTTTGCGGCCGACCAGGAGATTGTTGTCGCCGGCGGGAATGCGGTTGAGGGATTTGATTGCGCCGATCGTGGTGTGGTAGCGGGAGGCAAGCGCACTGTAGCTTTCGCCGCCCGTTACGGCATGGGTCACGATTTCAGGCGCCGGAACGTTCCCGGCCATGACCGCCAGGTTGGCTTCGGTGAGCGCTTTGGCGATTTCGCGGTACTCGCCCGAGTTCGGGATGACGCCCTCGGTGGCCAGGAGCTCCCGGCAGAGCGGAATGACTTCGGCATATTTCTTCGCCTCCATCAAGGCGTCGAGATCGTTCATCTTCTTATCCCAGGCGGGCAGGCCCGCGACCGGAATCGCGCTCACCGGGGTATTGCCGGCGGAATCGGGCCCGTCGCCGATCCAGGGTTTGCCCTTCACCGGAACAACGGTCGGAGTCTCTTCCGTGCCGGATTTCACCGGCCCTGTTTCACCGGATTTCGGTTCGGCGTCACCGTTTTTTATTTCGGTTGCGCCGCCGGCAACGGGTTCTTCGTCGACGGGCAGATCCACAATGGTTTTGACGCGGCCGCCTTTGCCGCCGGGGCCGGCGGGGGAAACGGCGGGATCCTCCGTCACGGGTTCTTCTTCGCCGTTCCCGGTTACGGGAGTCACGATTCCCGGATCAACCGGAGGTGTTTCTTTTTCCTGCGCCGGCCAGAAATACCAGATCAGCCCGCCGGTGATTCCGGCGACCAGAAGAAAAATAGCGACGAGGCGGAGATAAATCCCCCCCTTGCCCGGCTTGCCGCCGGCCGCATGATCGAATTCGTAATCGATTTTAGCCATGACTTTTCCCGAATGATAAAATATCAACTGTTAATATAATGCCCGAAGCATTTTTTTCAATGGAACGTCGGTTGATTTTGATATAATCGGATATATATTACTTTCAAAATCCCCAATATTTGATCGATATCAATAACCCGGATCGGATACAGCCATGAATAAAAAAGTGTTTATTTCGGCGGAGATCGGAATCAATCACAACGGAGACCTGGATGTCGCCAAACGCCTGATCGACGCCGCAGTGCTGGCGGGATGCGACGCGGTGAAATTCCAGAAACGCACCATCGATAAGGTTTACACCAAAGAATTCCTCGATTCCCTCCGCGACAGCCCGTGGGGAAAAACCCAGCGCGACCAGAAAGAGGGGCTGGAGTTCGGAGAAGCCGGATACGACGAAATCGACCGCTACTGCAAAGAACAGAAAATCGAGTGGTTCGCCTCCTGCTGGGACCCCGATTCGCAGCGCTTCCTGCGCCGCTATAACCTGAAATACAATAAGATCGCCTCGCCGGTGCTGACCGATATTCCGATTCTGGAAGCTTGCGCCGAAGAGAAGCGCTACACCTTCATCGCAACCGGCATGAGCACCTGGGAGGAGATCGACGCCGCCGTGGCGATCTTCCGCAAGCACGAATGCCCCTTCGAGCTGCTCCACTGCATCTCCACCTATCCGATGAAACCGGAGGAGGCGAACCTGCTGCTTCTGCCGGAACTCGCCCGCCGCTACAACTGTCCGATCGGCTACTCCAGCCACGAAATCGGCAACATCGCCACGCTCGGCGCGGTGGCGCTCGGCGCCCGCTCGGTGGAACGCCATATCACGCTCGACCGCACCATGTACGGCTCCGACCAATCCTCCTCGGTGGAACCGGCGGAACTCATCAATTTCGTCAAAGAGATCCGCGCCATGGAGTCGGCGCTCGGCGACGGGAAGCGCAACTTTTCGGAACGCGAACTCGCCGTCCGCAAGAAAATGCGGGGTTGAGAGCAGGAATGAAGTTATCCGACTATGTGATGAATTTTCTCGTTTCCCGGGGCGTCCGGGAAGTTTTCATGCTCCCCGGCGGCGGAGCAATGCACCTCAACGATTCGCTCGGCCGCTGTAAAGAGCTCACCTACCGCTGCTTCATTCACGAGCAGGCGATCGGAATCGCGGTCGAAGCGTGGGGGCAGCACACCAATACCCCCGGCGTCGCGCTGGTCACTTCCGGCCCCGGAAGCACCAACACCATCACCGCGGTGGCGGCGGCCTGGATCGACTCGACCCCGGCCTTCTTTCTTTCCGGCCAGGCCAAGCGGCCCGACCTGAAAACCGGGACCGGCTGCCGTCAGGTGGGCTCCCAGGAGGTCGATATCGTCGGCATGGTCGGCTGTATCACCAAGTACGCCGTGACCGTACTGGAGCCGGAGAAGATCCGTTACCACCTCGAACGCGCCTGGCATGAAGCGACCACGGGGCGCATGGGCCCGGTGTGGCTGGATATTCCGCTCGACGTCCAGGCGGCGGAGATTGACGAAAACCGCCTCGAAGGCTTTACGCCCCCTCCCCCGTGCGAACCGGAAATTACGGAGATGCCCCGCATCGTCGAAGCGCTGAAACAGGCGAAACGGCCGCTGATTCTCGCCGGGAACGGCGTCAAGCTTTCCGGCGCGGAGGAGCTGCTGCTCGGCTTCGCCCGGCGGAACGAAATCCCCCTGCTGCTCACCTGGAAGACGATCGATCTTCTGGACCACGAGGATCCGCTCAACTTCGGCTGCCCCGGCATCATGGGGATGCGTTACTCCAACTTCATCGTGCAGAACGCCGACCTGCTGCTGATCGTCGGCAGCCGCCTCGAACCGAGCGTGACCGCCTTCAACAGCAGCGACTTCGGCCGCAACGCGAAGAAGATCATGGTCGACATCGACGAGTGCGAGATCCGCAAGATCAAAGGAATCGACATCGGCGCCGGATGCAACGCGAAACGCTTTTTCGGACAGCTCGGCGGAATCGCCTTGGAGAAACATCCGGAGTGGCTCGCCTATTGCCGGAAGATGAAGGAAAAGTATCCGGTCGTCCTGCCGGAATATTTCCAGCCGGCGGAAAAAGTCAACCTCTACTGCTTCACCGACGCCCTGTTCCAACAGCTCAAGGCCGACGACGTGGTCGTGCCGGAGAGCTCCGGTGCGGCGGGCGAAGTGACCTACCAGGCGATGCGCCTCAAAAAAGGGCAGAAGGTGAAGAATGCGGCGGGCCTCGGCTCGATGGGATTCGGGCTGCCCTACTCCATCGGAGCCTGCCTCGCCAATGGCGGCCGCCGCACGGTGCTCATCAACGGCGACGGCGCTTTTCAGATGAACATCCAGGAGCTCGAGACGGTGCGCCGGCTTAATCTCCCCATCAAAATGTTCATCTGGGACAACAACGGTTACGGCAGCATTATGACCACCCAGAACAACATGTTCGACGGTTTCTACGTCGGCTCCGAGCCGGGCAGCGGTCTCACGCTCCCCGACGTGACCGCCCAGGCGGCGGCTTACGGAATCCGCAGCGAGACGATCCGCACCAACGCGGAGCTCGAGGCCGGAATCGCCCGCACGCTGGCCGGCTCCGATCCCGTCATCTGCCGGGTCGTCGTGACGGAAAAGCATTTGACCATGCCCAAGGTACAGGCGATGAAAACTCCCGAGGGGAGCATGATTTCCAAGCCGCTCGAAGATATGTGGCCCTACCTCCCGGCGGAAGAAATCAAGGAGAATATGTTATGATAAAACTGGTCCTGCTGGATATCGACGGAGTACTCACCAACGGGCGGGTGACGGTCGACTCCAACGGCAACGAATCCAAGACGATCGATTTCAAGGATATCGACGCGGTCTTCGAAATGAAGCGCAAAGGATTCAAGGTGGGGCTGATCACGGGCGAAGCGACGCCGATCACCTACTTTTTCGAGAAGCGCTTCAAGCCCGATTACTTTTATAACGGCTGCAAGAACAAGCCGGAGGCGCTGCACGCGATTCTCGCCGACAGCGGAATCCCGGCGGAAGAGACCTGCTACGTGGGGGATGCGAAATACGACATCCCGATCATGAAGCTGGTAGGTCTCTCCGCCTGTCCCTCCAACGCGATTCCGGAGGTTAAAGAGCTCGCCGACCTCCAGCTCAAGGAGCGCGGCGGCGAAGGCTGCGTCTGGGAACTTCTGGAACAGATTCTGGAGAAATACAACGCGTGACGACAACCGGAACAAGCCGCTGCCGGGTCTGCGGAAGTTCGTTTTCGCCGGGTGAACTGGCGCATTACAGCGGCATGCCGGCGGTTGCCCAGCATCTCTCCGCCAATCCCGGCGACGACCGGATCGAGCTCTCCGTCCGGCAATGCTCCGGCTGCGGACTGACGCAGCTGGACGGGCCGCCGGTGCCCTATTACCGCGAAGTCATCCGCGCGGCGGCCTTCTCACCCGAAATGGAGGTGTTCCGGCGGGAACAGTTCCGGGAGTGGCTCGACCGGTATTCGCTCACCGGCAAAAAAATCCTGGAATGCGGCTGCGGAGCCGGTGAATACCTGCGCCTGATGCCCGGAGCTTACGGCATCGACACCGGCGAAGAGAATCTCGCCAAATGCCGCGACGCGGGGCTGCGGGTCGAACGCTGTTATTTCGAAACCGGCGAAGAAACCCTTTCCGCCGCTCCCTTTGACGGCTTTTTCATCCTGAACTACCTGGAGCACCTGCCCAACATCAACGAATATCTGCGCGGAATCGCCGCCAACCTGGCGGAAGGAGGCGTCGGCCTGGTCGAAGTGCCGAATTTCGATATGATGCTCGCCAACAACACCTTTGCGGAATTCACCAGCGACCATCTCTATTACTTTACGGAACGGACATTGCGGACCGCCCTGGAGTTGAACGGCTTCGAGGTCATTTTCTGCCGGGTTCTCTGGTATGGCTACATCATCTCGGCAGAGGTGCGGAAACGCCCCCGGCTCGATCTCTCCGGCTTCGAGAAAGCCCGGCGCGAGCTCTGCGGCCAATTGAACGCCCTGGTGGAAAAGCACGACCCGGACAGGAGCGCGATATGGGGCGCGAGCCACCAGGCGTTCGCGGTCCTGGCGCTAGCGGGGCTGCACGGTAAACTCCGCTGCATCATCGACTCCGCCCCCTTCAAGCAAGGCAAAGTGAGTCCGGCGACCCATATCCCGATCGTCGCACCCGATACGGTGAAGCCGGGGGAGATCACACTCCTGATCGCGGCGGCGGGCGGCTATTCCGCCGAAGTGGCCGGACTGGCGCGCCAACGCTTCGGCGAAAGTCTTGAAATTCATATTCTCCTGGAAAACGAATTACGCCGCGTTTGAATTACCACCACCACTCTTTCGAAGGAGAGATTTCATCCGGCCAGGCAAAAAGCACGATCTCTTTCACCTCCGCCGGATAGAAACGCGCAATCCGGTAAGTATAGCCGGTCAGATGCTGTTCGAGCAATTCCCGGATTCCGTAGAATTCATCCGGCGAATGATAGATGGCCAGCGACAAAACCGGGCGGTCACGCCGAAGCGTCCCGAGCATTCCTTTCACCATCTCATAGGCCATGCCCTCGAGATCCGCTTTGATAAAACCGATTACACCTGTATCGTGCTCAGGAAAAGAGTCGAGCGGCACAATCCGGCAAACCTCTCCTCCGGAACCGGCTGAAGCGTCGGGCCCCTCGGCGCCGGCGGAAACCTCGTAAAAACGCTCACCCAGCCCGACGCACCGAAGCTCGATCATCCGGGGATCGACTTGGTTGAGCGTCATCGTTTCCCGGAATTTTCCGGCATTCCTGCCGGAAAGCTCGAACGATATGATCTTCCCCGGCCGGTACTGCGAAAGCGCCAGGGCGGAATCCCCGATAAAGGCTCCGGCGTCGATGAATGTTTTCCCCCGGATATATCCGGTCAGTTCCGGCGGCGCATTATTCAGTCCGTGATGGTAGCCGAATACCTCCACAAGATGCTCTTCGCCATCCGGCAGCCGAAAATGCTTCCGGGCGTATTCCAGGGCGTTCTGAAAATCATCTTTCAATTCCAGCTGCGGAAGCGCACCGGGAAAAATATAGATTTTTCCCGGTTGCAATTGCTCGGAATACCTGTAAATCGGCGAAACGACGATGATCTTCCGCGACTCCACATCGAAGGAATCATGAAATTTTTCTTTTCCGGCAACATCGAAATAATACTTTTTTTCAACATTCCGCTTATTAAAAAACACCACGTCTTTTCGCAAGCATGCAAGAGAGAAAAGGACGGTTCTGCTGATCATATTCCGCTCGTTCCCCGGCAGCATGACGATTCTTCCCCTGAAAGAGTTCCACCAAAACCAGAGAAGCCGGCGGCAGCGTATACCGATGTTCAGCCGGTTCATCGCGGCCACCGAGAGAACAAGCAGACTTGCATAATGTTTTCATTTAAAAATAATTGTAAAAAATACTCGTCGCATAACAGTGGATATGTTGATCGACTCACCTCAAATTCTCCTTTTCTTCTCGAAAATATTGACGCTATTACGAACGCGCTCGACTTTTTTCTGTTTGGCTGAAATCATTCAACTGCAATCATCTGTCAGTGTTTTTTGTCCTGTGATTTGCTCCTAACATATCCACTGTTATGCGTCTATGTTCAAAACGACACCGTAAAGTATACAGTACAGTCTGCAATAAAACAAGCATCGCACATGTTTTTTCAGTTTTTTTACGCACTTCTGACTTCGGAAATATCTGAGCGGACAAAGAAATTGCTCCCGCGCCTTGATTATGGCAAAAATAAAAGTATCTTATGTTTATAAATGAAATGCAATCGGGCAGCGGCAACAACCGCCCTGAATTTTCTTCTCAAAAGGAAAACAAATAAGATATGAACACCGAAGAACAGGAAAAAATCGTTCGGGAAAAAACCGAAAATGCCAAGCGGGAAAGACTCCGGCGCGAGAAACCCGAAGCCTTCGGCAAAATCCTGCAGATCAGCGAACGCCATAAACAGAACATCGCGACGCCGATGATCGATATCGCCTACGATTACCGCTGCAATTTGCGCTGCAAGCATTGCGCCGCCAACTGCATGACGCCGAAGAACACCCGGCTGACGCCGGAGGTGTTGCGTCGCTTGAGCGGCGAGGCTCATGAGCTGGGCCTTTGTCAATTCGTCATTTCCGGCGGCGAACCCCTGCTGTTTCCCGATCTCGGTGAAGTGATGGACGCACTGCAGCCCAAACGTTTCCATCTGGCCATGAGCACCAACGGCCACTTCATGACGCCGGAACGGGCGGCGCAGCTGAAGTCGGAGGGGTTGGACAAAGTAAAAATCAGCCTGGACGACTTCGACCCGGAGCTGCATGACAACAACCGCGGCTCCGCCGGCGCTTATTGGAAGGCGCTCGACGCGATGCGTTTCAGCAAGGAAGCCGGCCTCTCCGTGGCGATTCAGGCGGTGGTGACCCACCAGAACTGCCGCACAGAACGCACCGAACGCATGGCGGCCTTCGCACAGGAACAGGGCTACGCGCTCGACATCATCGTCGCCCGCGCCATCGGTCAGTGGGAGGGGAAACACGAGGTGCTGATCGACCGCGAAGACGCCGACTATCTCTGGGAGGTTCATCAGAAGTATCCCGCGCTGCACCGCGACACCTTCCCGGCTTTCGGTATGCATGTCGGGTGCGGGTGCGTCAAGGCGCTGCTCCATATCACGCCGTACGGCGATGTGCTGCCCTGCGTCTTCTTCCACGTCTCCATCGGCAATATTTTCGAAGAAAGCCTGGCGGACATCATCAAGCGCGGACAGAGCCTGAAACCCTTCGCCTGCCACTCTAAACTCTGCCTGACCGGGGAAAGCCGCGGTTTTATCGAGCGTTACATGACTAAATTCTACGGCAAGCCCCTCCCCGTCCATTGGTCGGAGGTCTTTACGGAGGATGATTTCGTCAGATGATCCGCTATACGCAACTCAAATCGACGGACCGGAAGGTGCTGCGGGAGGTGCTGCCACTCGCCAAGCCTTTCACCGTGTTGATCGAGCCCACCGGGCTCTGCAATTTCCGCTGCATCCAGTGCTTCCAAAGCCTGAAGGATGAAAGCTATTTCACCCGGACCCGGGCGCATATGCCGCTCGAGCGTTTCCGTAAAACCGTCAACCAACTCCGGGAATGGCCCGGTGAAAGAATCAAAGTCCTGAAACTCAGTCTATACGGGGAGCCACTGCTAACGCCCGATTTTGCGGAGATGCTGAAAATCGCAAGGGAGGCTGACGTGGCCGACCGGATCGAAACGACCTCCAACGTCAGTCTGCTGACACCGGAAATCGCCCGGGCCATGATTGAACAGCAGTTGGATTACCTGCGTGTATCCATCTACGCGGCGAATCCGGAGCGGTTCCATGAAGTGACCGGCTCCGCTCTCGATCCCGCGCGGATTCACGACAACCTGGCAATGCTGCGCGACCTGAAGAAACAAATGGGTTCGGAGCGCCCCTTCGTCAGCGTGAAAATGCTCGACTCCTTCGATGAAGAAAACGAACGCTTCCTCAATACCTACAACGATGTGGCCGACGAACTCTACCTCGACAAGCCGCACGGTTGGATCAACGTCCCCGGCGGAGGCTTCGTGGAGAAACTCTACAAAGACAAAACCGGCGAAGCGGCGCGCGACCGTCTGGCAAACAGCACCGAACGCGTCGCCTGCCCGATGGCGTTCACCACCATGACGGTACGCGCCAACGGCGACGTCTCCCCTTGCTGCGTCGACTTCATCGGCGGGACTAATCTGGGGAACATGGAGACGGCTACGCTGCGGGAAATCTGGGAATCGGAGAGCTGGTACCGTTTCCAGAAACTTCAGCTCACCGGCTGGAAGAGCCTGAATCATTCCTGCGCGCGTTGCGACATTTATCTCTCCGACCACTACACGCGCGATAATATCGACGGCTTCCCGGCGGAGAAACTGCTCTGGCACAAACTGAACGACAGGGATATAACATGATGACGGCGACGAGAAAGAAACTCTCCATCTGTACCGGAACCTACAACGAAGAAGCCAATATCCGGGAATTTTACGACCGGACCATGGCGGTGCTGAAGGAGTTCCCCCAATACGATTATGAAATCATCGTCGCAGACAACCGTTCCACCGATAACACCCGGGAAGAGCTGCGGAAAATCGCGGTGGAAGACCGGAATTTCAAGTGCATTTTCAACTCCAATAATTTCGGTCCCGACCGCTCCACTAGCCACGCCCGCCACCAGGCCACCGGCGACGCAGTGGTGATGATCGTCTCCGACCTGCAGGATCCGCCGGAGCTGATCCGGGAGTTTATCCGGAAGTGGGAGGAAGGCTATCTCATGGTCTGGGGCATCAAAAAGAAACCGGTCGACCGCAACCTCACCGCGTTGTTCCGGCGCTGTTACTACTGGTTGCTGAACAAGCTTTCCGATACGCCGCAGACGCCCAAC
>JAVBSA010000410.1:0-2582 GCA_031556915.1 Victivallis sp. | reverse complement strand
ATAAAACAACTTTTTATTTTGCTAAAACGGAAAAATCGTGGTATGGTAAAGCATCATGACAAAAAAACATCCATTTCTGTTCGCGCTGGCGGCGCTGGGAATCCTCCTTGCCGGGGGGGGGTGTACCGCGTCCGCGGTCGGTTCCTATCAATCCACCGGCACCTACCGGGATGTGCTGGACAGCGAGCTGGCTCTGCGCGCCCGCTCCTTCCATGGGCCGGGGCGGAACCCGGTGGTGATCATCCACGGATTTCTCGGCGCCAGGCTCACCGCTCCCGGCGGCGAGATGATCTGGGGCAAGTTCAGCGCCGCGGCGATGACCGAACGGGAACTGCAATTGCTCGCCCACCCGATGATGAAGGACAAATCGCTCCGGGAGCTCGAGCCGGAGTCCTTCCCCACCGGAATCCTCGAGGCGGCCGAGGTCAGGTTCGCCGGAATCGATTTTCAGCTGCCCGGTTATGAGCTGGCCACCAGGATGCTTCGCGGCTCGGGGTATACGAACGACCTTTTCTCCTTCGCCTACGACTGGCGGCGCGACCTGCCGGAAACGGCGGCGAAACTGCATGAGTTCCTGACAATACGCAGGGCGGCTTTGCAGAAGGAGTACGAACGCCTCTACGGCGTCGTCGATTACGACGTCAAATTCGACCTTGTGGCCCATTCGATGGGGGGGCTGGTCGCCCGTTATTTCCTGATGTACGGCAAACAGGACCTGCCCGCCGACGGACAGGCTCTCCCCGAACTGGATTGGAGCGGCTCGAAACTGGTGGATAAGGTTCTCGTGGTGGGGACTCCGAACGACGGCTATCTCGACACGCTGCGCGAAATGGTCGAAGGGCTGGTGCTGACGCCGGGAGCGCCCCGGCTGCCTGCCGGCGTGATCGCCACCTTCCCGAGCTATTATCAGATGCTCCCCGGCCTTTCGGGCGGATACGCTTTTTACGAGGGGAGCGACGAAGGGGAGACGCTGGATCTTTTCGATCCCGATCTCTGGATCCGCCACCGCTGGGGATTGGCCGACCCGCGCAACGAACGTTATTTCCGGCTGGCGCTGCCCGGGGACTTCCGGGATTCGGAAGAGGCGACGCGCGGACTCGCCCGCGATCATCTGCGGAAATGCCTCGGACGCGCCGCGCAATTCCGGCGCGCTTTGTCGCGCCCGGTGGATTCCACGGGCGGCAGCGAATTTTTTCTCTTCGCCGGGGATGCGGTCAAGACCGCGCAGAGCGTCGCCGTGGACCGCGAGAGCGGGAAACTTCTCCGCGTCGATTACGGTTCCGGAGACGGCAAAATTTTGATTTCGAGCGCGCGTTTCGACCGGTTGAGCAAGGAGGCCGGCGTACCGCCCTTTTCGCGGTCGCCGATTCCGTGGCGGGTGGTGAACCATATCCGGGCGGCGCACATGGGGCTTTTCGCCAGCGATGAATTCAAGCACAACGCGCGTTATTACCTTCTGATGTATCCGACCGCCACGCAATGCGAACGGTTCGGGTTGGACAGATAATCATGGATAAAGTCTTTATCAACGGGCTCAGGGCCGCGGCCGTGATCGGCTGTTATCCGGCCGAGCGGGAGCGGAAACAGAACGTGATTCTGGATATCGAGTTCTGTTGCGACCTGCAGAAGGCGGGGGTGAGCGACGAACTTGCCGATACCATCAATTACGCCGAAATCGAAGAGCGGGTCCTGCTGCTGGCGGAGAGCTCTTCCTATCGGCTGATCGAAGCGCTGGCGGGCGCCGTCGGCCGTCTCCTGCTGGAGTACGACGGCGTTTCGGCGGCTTGTGTCCGGGTGGAGAAACCCGGCGGGGCGCGCTACGCCCGCTCCGTCGCCGTGGAAATGGAATTCAGGAAAGGTTGAATATGTACGAAGATTTGCTCGAAATGCTGCCGGAAGAGTTCAATGCCGATGTCTTCAATCTCTGGAAAGAGGACTGGTTCCTGCTGGCCGCCGGAGATTTTCAACGCGGCGAATACAACGCCATGACCGTCTCCTGGGGGATGTACGGCACGCTCTGGAACGATCCGGTGGTAACGGTGGTGGTCCGCCCCGCGCGCTACACGCTGGAATTCATGGAACGGTTCGACACCTTTACGCTCTGTTCGTTCGGCGGGGAATACCGGAAGGCGTTGAGCCAACTCGGCGCGGTCTCCGGGCGCGACGTGCCCGACAAGATCCGCAAGGCCGGGCTTACCCCCGTGGCGGCGGAATACGCCGAAGCGCCCGCCTTCGCCGAGGCGGAGCTGGTTCTCGAATGCCGCAAGGTTTACCAGGGGCGGATCTCTCCCCGGAAGTTCTGCGACAAAACTTATATCAATGAAATTTACCCGGAACGCGATTTTCATCACACCTTCATCGGGCGGGTGGAGCGGATTGCCGGTATCGAAAAATACCTGAATCCCAAAGAGGCCTGACGCGCATGGATGAGCTCACCCCGATGATGCGGCAGTATCGCGAGGCGAAGGCGGCGATTCCGCCCGACGCGGTGCTGCTGTTCCGTCTCGGCGACTTCTATGAGGAGTTTTTCGAGGATGCGGAGAAGGTGAGTTCCGTGCTGGAGCTGACTTTGACCCGGCGCC
>JAVBSA010000285.1:0-6562 GCA_031556915.1 Victivallis sp. | reverse complement strand
ATTGGGGATTGCGGTTGCTTTTTCCGGCTGCCGTGTGTTCCGGGATGATGCGGCTTATTACCGGGGGCTTAAGATCCGCGAGGATCTGCTTGAGCGTAACACTTACAACCTCAAGTACAAGTACGGTTCGCCGATGCGGGTGGAATATATCACGATTCACAACACCTGGAACGTTGCTCCGGCGGTCAATGAGCGTGCTTATTTGACCAACCGCCGTGACAATACCTATATTTCGTATCAGTTTGCGGTGGATGAGACCGAGGCGATTCAGATTCTGCCGCTCAATGTCGGCGGGTGGCATGCCGGGGACGGGCGCGGCAAGGGGAACCGGGCGAGTATCGGGATCGAGATCTGCCGCAGCCGTTGCACCGGGGATCGGGAGTGGGAGTACCGCAAGGCTGAAGAGAACGGCGTGCTGTTGGCGGCGTATCTGTTGAAGAAGCTGAACCTGCCGGTATCGGCGCTTCGGACGCACAAAGATTGGAGCGGTAAAAACTGTCCGCACCGGATCCTCGATGAAAACCGCTGGGAGTCGTTTAAGCGGAGAGTCGCCGAAGCGATGCGATAAGTGGGGAGAAGTGGGGAGGCGCAGCCGACCGGGTCCAGGGCCTTTCGGCCCTGGTGCGGTTTCCAAAGGGCGCATAGCCCTTTGGCGGAGTAGCGAGGCGGAGCCTCAAGTTTTCTCGCGCGCCGGTGACGCTGAAAAAGGAAAATTTCGCTAGAAATTTTCCGCCACCAGGCGGGCGACGGTTCTTTGCACCGACAGGTGCAAAAACCAGCCCCCGGAAGGGGGCATCCCCGGATACCCACGGCTTAGATCGCTCAATCGCCACTTGGCTTACTCGTGGCGGCTTCTCTCTGCGCTCCTTGCGAACTCTGCAAGGCTATTTTTTACACCAGACCGGGAGAAGCGTTGAGACGCTCAGACCCTGAACCCGGCCGGCTCCGCCTCCCCACTTCTCCCCCCGCATCCGGGCACAGATCCGGGTGCTCTTCTTCTTTCTGTTTCATGCTCAAATCATGACAAATCCTCATCTTTGTGACAAATCTGTGTGCAGTTATCACGAAATCTGTGTACATTGATTATAATTAGAAGCAACAGGAGATAAGACCGTGAGAACCATGGAACAGACCGATACCTTATACAACCGCCTTTGCACCGAAGTACGCCGGTTCACGCCGGGGGCGCGTTTTCATACCGTCCGCGAAATCATCGACAATTTCGACACCAACCGCAGGATTGTGGACGCAGCACTCGAACGCATGGAAAAGAAAGGCATCGTGGAGCGGCGTTCCCGTAGCGGAATCTTCGTGCGGCAAAGCGGATTCCTGCGGAAAATCGTCCACTTCTATCCCGATTGGCCCAGCGAAGCATGTCAGTTACGCACCGCACGGTTCCGCACCGTCTTCGAGGAGGCCGGTACCTACGAATATGCCGGACTCCCCTTCAACTATCAGCACGAACTCCTGCCGATCCTCAAAGAATGCGATGCCGATATGATCCTGGTCGACTGGCCCGCGCGGCCGATCCGGCCCGATGAAATCGCCGAAATCGCCCGGTGCCGGACTCCCCTGGTGGTGATGGGGCGCGATTTGCGCGACGCTTCCATTCATTGCTCCTACAGCGACTCCGGCTACGGCGCTCTGATCGCTGTCAATCATCTGCAGAAAAACGGGCACCGCAAACTCGCCATGCTCCAGGCGGAACCGGCAGTGGGCGGCAATGCGGCGTTTCAGGAAAATGTACTGCTCTACGGCCGGGTCTGCGGATGCGAAGTCACCAATATCGATTGCCGCGCCACCGACGGCGACTATTCGCCCGAACAGGCATATGCGAACCTCAACTGCTATCTCGACGGCAACGGATGCGATTTCACCGCGCTCATCGTCAACAGCGGATTCGCGGCCAAAGGCGCTCTGCTCGCCTTGGCGGAACATGGAATCCGTGTGCCCGAAGATGTGAGCCTGATCGGCGTTGGCAGCCCGGAGGCGACGAAGCTTCTCAATCCCCCTTTGACCATTGTGGAAGGAGCTCACGAAAGTACCCGGCTCAAAGCGGAAGTGGATCGCTACTTCCGCAACCCCGATTCCGGGTTGATCGCAGTCGCCATCCGCGCAAATCTGATTCAACGGAAATCCGTACGGAATATCAAACCGCCCAAAGAACAGGAGTCTCTATGAAACGGAATTATTTTACTTTAATCGAATTGCTGGTCGTTCTTGCGATCATCACGATTCTCGCCGCGATGCTGTTGCCCGCGCTGAATCAGGCGCGGGAAAAGGGGCGAAGCACGAGCTGTCTCAACAACCTCAAGCAGATGCACACCGGTTATGTTTTTTACGCGGATGCGTTTCAAGATACGATTCCGGCCATCCTGACCGACCGGGGCAAGGCGACCGAACGGTATTGGGACAAGGTCATGTCGCCCTATGTCGATGACGTTGCCAAAGAAGAGGATTTCTCCAATTTCGCCAAAGGGCGGCGCTACAATTGTCCCTCGGCCCTTTTGCCGAAGGATGTCAGGGGCACCACTGTCACCCAGGTGAACGTGCCCGGCAATTCCGACCGCTGCTGGAAATACGGCAGGTTGAAACAACCCTCGCTTCAGCCGCAGAACGGTGATTCACCCGCTATCGATGCGGCGGAAACATGGTATACCCGTTTCATCTGCACAATCGACAAAAAGGTTCCGGAAGGGCGTCATCTGGGCCGTGCCAATCTTCTCTTTGCCGACGGGCACACCGGTTCCGGCAAATGCGAAGAGACCGTCACCACCTGGAACGGCACGAGCTTTCTCTGGCCGCGGGTTGAAAATATCGTCTGGCGTTCCGGCGAAGCGGCCGCTCTGTGAGGTATACTATGAAACACATCCTGACCGCAATATTGATTTCGTTCGTCATGACGCTTATCGCGTTGGAGTGGAAACTGCCGGGGGAGGCGTGGACCAGGATCGATCCTTCTGCCGCATGGAGTTTTATGGCGGCTCCCCGCAAGGGGGGCGAATGGACTGCGCTGGCGCAAAAGGATTTCAATCCGGCCGCGAACCGCCTGATGTTTTCGGAGGCGAACGGCGATGTCTGGAGTCTGCCCTCCGTCCGGCTGCTGAATTTTTCCCTGCCCGGCCAACAGCTCCTGGAGATGCAGACCCACGCCTCGGCGGATCCGGTGATCGTGTTCAACTGCTTTGCCGCCGGGGAGTTGGAGTATGAACTTTTTGTCACCGATCCCGTCCCCGCCGACGGACCGGGCGCCGACGGCAACGCCCTGTTTCTGACCGGGAAGATCTCGGGCGGCAAAGAGGAGATTCTGGAACAGTTCAGTTTTCGCGGCAAACAGGGGGAGCTCCATACAAAAAGCGTCTCCGTAAAAGCGGGCGACCGGATTTTCTTCCGCAAAAGCGCCTCGGCCGCCGACGATTTCGGCCGCCGCGCCTGCCGCGTGGCGATCAAGGTGCGTCTTACGGAGACGGCGGGCGGGACGGGCATGACCGCGTTCCTGATTCCGTCGGACCGCATTCTGCTGCAGGACAGTGTGGCGGTGGAAGGATTCCGGGGCGATAAACCGCTGCCGACGGCGGCCGTGAAAAAAATGGCCGGCGGTGAATTTGAAATCACCGCGCGGGCGGAGAAAAACGCCGCCTCCTCTTACGGCTGCGGCGACATCGTGCTTTGCTGGCGCGCCCCCGAAAGCGGCGCTTATCAAATCTCGGTCGAAGCGGAGAATCCGGGGTTGGACGTCAAGGGAGGCGACGGCGGAACTGTCGGCGTCTATTATCTGCCGCCCGGCGCGGGAATGTTCGGCGCATCCAGCCTCACGCTCCGGCTCCCGGCCAGCCGGAAGGAGTTTTCCCCGCCGCAGAAGGGCCGGGTCTCTTTGAAACTCGATGCGAACGATCAATTGGGATTCCGCTTCAATGCCGGAGCCGACGGGTATGGCGATCTCTTCAAGATGAAACTGAAAATAGAACCGGCGAACGAAGGAATCACACCGGAATTCCCGACCCCGGAAGGGCTGCTGCCGGCGGTTCCGGCGCAAGCCCGGAGCAAGGGCGTTCCGCCGCGCAAGGGGCTGTTCTGGCTCGGAACCAGCGGCGGCTGGCTGACCGGCCCTTATGCGGCGCAGTCTCTCGAACTGATCCGGAAGTTCATTCCGGAGCTGGCGCTGATCGGCGTCGGGAGCCGTCCCGACCTCTGGCCGGAGCAATCGTTCGATATCCCCGTTCTGGTACAGAGCTTCGGCGCCGGTTTCGAACCTTACTGGCGGGTCGAGGGGGCGTTTGAACACGATTACAGCGGCATCTGTCATGCGGAAAAGAGCAATGTCGCCCTCTCCGGCATGGCTCATGCGGCTGCGATTCCCCACCCGGCGGTGATAAAGGCATTTGACCGGTTGGCGCGTTCCAGCGTCCGCAACGGATATTCCGGTTACGGTTTCAACGACATGGTGTGGTTCTGGGGGCCGGGACGCGGCAACAGCGGCTACAACCCCGAGACCGTCAAGGCGTTCATCGAAAGTTTGAAGGGCGAAGACGAAGGCTTCCGGGCGGGGTGGGGGAATGCGGAACCGAACCGGTTCCTGTTCAAAGATTACGTGAAATTCTATCTCGGCGTCGAACCGCGCCCGGAATTCCTGAACCTGAAATCGTGGGACGAATATCGCCCGCTTTCGCGGAATGAACAGCTGAAGAGGCGCAAAGAGGGCACGGATATCACCGCGGAGCTGATGCTGTTCGACATGCTGGTTCATTACGAGTGGCTCAAGGCGGCCGACCGCATCGGGCGCGCCGCGAAGGAGGAGGGCGGTATCTTCCAGGTATTGCCGAATCCGGAGGATTTGGCCAACGGCTGTGACTTCCTTTTCCTCGCCGGGCTGAGCAACGTCTATCTGAAGACGGAGGAATATTTTCAGACTCCGCTCATTATGAACGGCATCTACTACCGGTTCCCCTACTTCCGCGACCGGACCGCCGAAGGAACGGAAACCGGAATTGTGCTGGAAGGGGGCGGCGGCGGCAACGGGGTTCCTTACTACACCGTTGAAACCAGCCTCAAAATGGCTTATGAGTCGACCATTGCGGCGGAGTCCGACCATCTCGAGGCCGACTTCTGGCCGAGCCACCGTTTGAAGTTGGAGGACGCGGTCAAAAACGAAACGGTGCGGAACCGGTTCGGTGCGATTCTCGCCTACGGCCTGGGGTTCAAATATGGGCGGGAGGACGCCGCGATCCGCCGGTTGGAGCCTTCTTTTGTCTCCATTACTTCACGGCGGATTTTCCGCCCGTGGGGGACGGCTTACCGGCCCTGGAACTGGTTTCTGGACACGGGCCACTCGCCCGACCAGTTGTTGGCGCGGATGGGGTATGCGTTTGCCGGCCGTGGAGAGGAGGCGCTTCAGGAGAAGGATTTTGCAGCGGACACGGTATTCTTTTCGGCGAATCCCGCCACGGAATTCGGATGGAAGCGTTTTATGGAGCTTCTGGAATCCGGCCGGATCAAACATGGGATTGTGATGCGCGATGCGATGGTGACCCGGATCGGCGGAACCATGCGTCCGGTCGCTGTGGCGCCGGAGGAGTCCGCCCGCAGCCGGAAGGTGGGGAAGGGGATTCTTTACTGCCTTGACGCGGATGGGAAAGAATATCGCAAGTTATTGGATTCGTTGAGGATTGTTCCGGGTTGGGAGAGCCGTGATCCGGTTGAGGCGCGCTTGTATCGCGGGGGGGACGTGATGCTGGTTTCCGCCATGCGTTACGATGTGCTGCCGAAGCGGAAGGACGGGCTTTATCCGGTGGAGGCGGAAAGTGACGCGGCGCTGAAGGTGAGGGTGGCGGCAGGGAAACGGTATGCGGTCGTCACTTTCCCCGGGTTGCGGCGCATGACGGTGACGGCGGACGGCGATGGGTTGGCGGAGTTGTCGTTGGGGAGGGCGAGTTACGAACTGTTTTTCCTGGTTCCGGGGGATGGGGAGGCGTTGTACGCGAAGTTGAAGGCGCGGGCGGACGAGTTCCGCTGTGCAATGACGCTGGACGGGATGACGGAACCGGCGAAGTAGGGGAGGCGTTTTTGCCTGCGGCACAAAAATGAAGCCGCCAGGCTTCGCTTCATACCGCGCAGCGGTGCTTCCTATTCTCCGATGCTTCATGTGCCGAAGGCACGCTTCATTCTTCCCCGCCTTGCGATGAAGCATTGCCGCTGGCGCGGCAATAGGAAGCACCGCTGACGCGGTATGAAGCGCGCTTCGCGCATGTTGGGAAGGGGCATCGTAAGATCGGCCACGTTACGGCCTTAACAATCGTGGGCGCCTGACAGGGGTCGGGGTCTGTTTGACCTGGCGGTCAAAGCAGACCGTCGGCGCGCACTGGTGGCGGAAAATTTTCTTGCGAAAATTTTCCTTTTTCAACGTCACCGGCGCGCGAGAAACCTTGAGGCTTTGCCTCAAACTCCACTCAAGGGCTCCGCGCCCTTGAGAATCCGCGCCAGGGCCGAAAGGCCCTGGACCCGGTCGGCTTCGCCTCCCCACGTCCCGCGCCCGGCTCCGCCTTCCCGCTAATGCTCGATCCGG
>JAVBSA010000522.1:0-4763 GCA_031556915.1 Victivallis sp. | reverse complement strand
GGCGGTGTTTGTGGCAAGCTTTCAGGTGTTTCTGGTGTCCGGCTTTACCTTGACCTGGTGGGGACAGCTTTCGGTGCCGCTGGGGATGCTGCTGATGGTCACCGGATGGGTCGTCTACCGTTACCGGCAGACCCGCGCGATGACGCTGGGGCAGTTCTTCGAAATGCGCTACAGCCGCAAATTCCGGATTTTCGCCGGGTTGCTCGCCTGGATCTCCGGGGTGGCGAACTTCGGCATCTTCCCGGCGGTGGCGATCCGTTTCTTCATCTATTTCTGCGGGCTGCCCGAAACGGTGCACGGGATTCCGCTCTATCCGGTGCTGGTCGCACTGGCGCTTTCGCTCGGAGTCGCCTTCGCCGTTTTCGGCGGACAGATTTCGATCATGGTCACCGACTTCATCCAGGGAATCTTCTGCGGGCTCGTCTTTCTCGCGATCATCTTCTTCCTGCTGGCGACCTTCAAACAGGAGCTCATCGTCGAAACCTTGAGCTCGCTCAGCACGGAGTCGAAATCGCTGGTCAACCCCTTCCGGAGCGGTTCCATACGCGACTTCAATCCATGGTTCTTCATCATCGGCATTTCCGCCGGTTTCTACAACATCGGCTGCTGGCTCGGTTCGCAAGGGTTCCAGGTGGCGGCCCGGACTCCGCACGAAAACAAAATGGCGGCGATCCTCGCCCCGTGGCGCAGCTTGAGCCAGAACATCATGCTGCTGTTCATCCCGATCTGCGCCTTGGTGGTGATGCACTCCCCGACCTTCTCATCGATGGCGGAAGCCGCCCGGAGCGCCATCGCCGCGGCTCCCGATCCGCAGCTGCGCGAACAGATCACCGTCCCCATGGCGCTGCTGCAGATGCTCCCGGCCGGAATGGTCGGCATGTTCGTCGCGGTCATGTTCGCCGCCATGCTCAGCACCGACAACGTCTATATGCACAGCTGGGGCAGCATCCTGGTACAGGACGTCATCATGCCGCTGCGGGGAAAACCGTTCAGCCGAAAGACCCATCTGTTGCTGCTGCGCCTCTCCATCATCTTTGTCGCGGTGGTCGCCTTCGCCATCAGCAACCTTTACAAACAGACCCAGTACATTTACCTTTACTGCAACATCACTGCCGCGATTTTCATGGGCGGCGCGGGTTCGGTCATCATCGGCGGCCTTTACTGGAAGCGCGGCAGCACGCTCGGGGCGTGGCTCGGCATGTCGGCAGGTTCGTTTCTGGCCGTCGGCAACATCGTGCTCGGCGAATGGCTGCCGGCCTGGTTCCAAAACGGCGACGGCAGGCCTCTCGTCAACGCGCAGTGGGGCTTCGCGATCTCCATCGCCGGCGCAAGCGCGGCTTATATCGCGGGTTCGCTTTATTCGCAGTTGATCGGCAAACGGAAGGCGTTCAACCTGGACCGCATGCTGCATCGCGGCGAATACGCGCTCCCCGGAGAAACACGCACCCCCGCCCGCGGGCTGGCGGCCCTCGGCTTCACCGACGAATTCAGCTTCTTCGACAAAATCATCTTCTTCCTGAGCCTGGGCTGGACGATTCTGTGGTTCGCGGTCAGCATGATTCTCGCCCTGCTCGAAATCACCGGCTGGATGACCACGGAGCGTTGGGCGGAATTCTGGTTCCATTACGTGGTGATCGGAACGACGGTCGGAGCCATCGCGACGTTGTGGATCATGGCGGGGGGCATCAAGGATCTCGCCCGGATGTTCCGGGATCTCAGCAAAGCCGCGGACAACGACGACGATGACGGATTCGTCGACGAAAACAAGGACAGGCCTTGACGATGAGAGCCGGATTGTTCGATGTTTCCCGGCGGATTTTCCCCTCCGACCCAATCGGCGACGCCCCCAGTGCGCTGCACCTGGAGTTCGCCCGGGGCGAATCCGGAGCTTGCCAGCTGGCGGTGCGGCGGGAGGCTCCGCCGATGGAGTGGGCGCTGGACAATTCCACCGGGACCAGCCACTGGACGACGCTCGCCGTCGGAGCGACCGCCGGCAACGGCAAATTGCGCCTGCGCCTGCCTGACGCCCCTTTTCCGGTGCGCGTCCGGACGGTCGGCAACGTACCGCTCAAACATCACGCCGAAGACACGCCCGCCGGAGAGCTGGACGGCGACGCCCCCGGCATGTATCCGGACGTGCTCTTCGACCGCGACGAGCTTTACGCCGGAGTGATGGAGACGGCGCTCTTCTGGATCTCATTCGCCATCCCCCGCGACTTTGCTCCCGGCGAATATGAATGCCGCCCGGTTCTGGAATCCGGGGAGGAAACGATGGAGTTCCGGATCGGGATCACGGTCCACCCGCTCACGCTCCCGGAAGAAGATGATTTTCTCGTCACCCATTGGCTCGACATAGGATCGCTTCTCGCTTATTACAAGACGGAAACCAATTCCGAACGTTTCCGGGAACTGCTGGAACGCTATCTGAAAAATCTCCGTGAACACGGCAACACCATGGCCTGGATTCCCTGGCTGGAACCGGTGCGCATCGGGAGCTTCAAAGCGCCGCAGCTCCTGAAAATCACCGGAAACGCGGAACAATACCGTTTCAGCTGGGAGCGGGTGGAACGCTACGTGAAACTCTGCATCGAATCGGGCTTTACGGCGTTCGAGTTCGAACACCTCGCTTCGCCGTGGGGAGCTGCGTACGGGCGTCAACCATACCTGGAAACAGGCGGTGAATTGTGGCCCGGCCCGCCTCCCGCCGGCGGAAACGCCTACCGCGATTTTCTGACGCGCCTGCTGCCGGAGCTGGGCGGAAAGTTGAAGGAGTGGGGAATTGCGGAACGAACCTTCCTGCATATCTCCGACGAACCGCAGCCGAAGGATCTGGAGAATTATCTCGCCATGGCGAAGCTGGTCCGCGACCTGCTGCCCGGAATCCGGACGATTGACGCGTTGTCGGACCGGGAGTTCATCGACGCGGAGGCGCTGGATATGCCGGTTCCCATTGTCGGCTGCGTCGACAAGTTCCGGCGCGCCGGGGTGGAATGCATGTGTTATTTCTGTTGCGGACCGAAGCTCGGTTACGTCAACCGTTTCCTGGATACTCCGCTGAGCGCAATCCGGGTTTGCGGCTGGCTGTTCCACCGCTTTGAAGTGAAGGGGTTCCTGCATTGGGCGGCCAACTACTGGCGCGCGTACGGAAGCAACGGGATGATCGACCCTTTTCAAACGAACGACGGGAATCATTTCCCGGAATGGCCGGGCGGCGACTGCTTTATCCAGTACCCCGGCGAAGACGGGCCGCTGGATTCGATCCGTTCCGAGCTCTTTTTTTTCGGACTTCAGGACCGGTTGCTGCTGAAGGCGGCGGGGGTGGAACCGGATTCCCCCCTGCTCGCCGGGCTGGATGACTTCAACCGTTTCCCGACCGATCCGGAGTGGATCGGCAGGGTGCGAAAGAAACTCTTCCAAAGCCAAGTTTGAAGTGAGCCCCTATGGGAAGTCAATAAAAATAGGAGAGAGATAAAAATGTCGATCAAAATCACCGAAAACGCCCTGCCGAACATTCCATGGGAAGAAAAACCGTTTGATTGCCGGGACGTACTATGGAGGTACAGCGGAAATCCGGTCATCGAGCGTAACGCCATTCCCTCGTCGAACAGTATTTTCAACAGCGCGGTCGTGCCGTTCCGGGATGGTTTTGCGGGGGTGTTCCGCTGCGACAACCGGGCGCGCCAGATGCGCCTCAACGCCGGGTTCAGCAAAGACGGATTCCACTGGCGGATCAACCATGAAACGATCCGCTTCCAAAACGCGCCCGAGGCGATCGCACATTTCGAGTACGGCTACGATCCCCGGGTCTGCTTTATCGAGGACCGTTATTACGTGACGTGGTGCAACTGGTATCACGGCCCGACGATCGGAATGGCTTACACGTTCGACTTTGAAACCTTCTTTCAGTTGGAAAACGCGTTTCTGCCCTATAACCGCAACGGGGTGATGTTTCCACGCAAGATCAACGGCGAATTCGTCATGATGAGCCGCCCGAGCGACACCGGTCATACGCCGTTCGGCGACATCTTCCTCTCGCACAGCAAGGATCTCGTCTACTGGGGGAAACACCGCCACATCATCGGGACCAGCGAGCAATACGCCTGGCAGTCGAAGAAGGTCGGCGCAGGCCCGATTCCGATCGAGACCAGCGAAGGCTGGCTGGTCTTCTACCACGGCGTCCTCAACAGCTGCAACGGTTTCGTATACAGCTTCGGCGCCATGCTGCTCGACCTCGACGAGCCGTGGAAGGTGATCGCGCGCGGAGGCAATTACCTGCTCTCCCCGCAAACCGCCTACGAGTGCGTCGGCGACGTGCCCAACGTGACCTTTCCCTGCGCCGCCCTGACCGACAGCGCCACCGGCCGCATCGCGATTTATTACGGCTGCGCCGACACGGTGACCGGACTCGCCTTCTGCCGCGTGGAAGAGGTCGCGGAAGAAATCAGAAAGAACTCCATGGTGTAACGCGCAGAACAATTTTCCAGAGAAAACAAAGAACCCATTTACACTCTAAACGTCAATAATGTAACAATGAAGCTCCTCACCCCAAAGGTCGAGGTATCGGGACCTTCCAATCACGCCGACGCGCTCGCGGAAGCCCCCCCCCGGCAATCAAACCCGGATCGGACATGTCGGACCAATGCTCTTCACTTAACTGGTAATGCCATTTTTTTGACCACGAAATACACGAAAAACACGAAAGGGGAGAGGGAAAAATTTCGTTTTGATTTTTTTTCGTGTGTTTCGTGTATTTCGTGGTCTTT
>JAVBSA010000360.1:0-4311 GCA_031556915.1 Victivallis sp. | reverse complement strand
CCTACGGGGTCGGTTTGTTCCGCACGGAATTCCTTGTCATGGATCGGTCCGTGCTGCCGGATGAAGAGGCGCAGTTTGAAATTTACAAGAAGCTTCTGGTCGGCGCCGGGGAGGCGCCGGTCGTGATCCGCACCATCGATGTGGGCGGCGATAAATTCAGCGGCACTGTTTTCCGCGCCAGCGAGCAGAATCCGTTCCTGGGATTGCGCGGGATCCGGCTTTGCCTCCATGAACGGCGCGACATTTTCGATACCCAGCTCAGGGCGTTGCTCCGGGCGGGGGTGTTCGGCCACCTTCGGGTGATGCTGCCGATGATTTCGAGCGTCAGGGAAGTCATTGAAGTCAAAGCGATTATCGCCACGCTGCAGCAGCAGTTGGAAAATGAGGGCATGGAATATCTCTCCAACCTCTCCGTCGGGGTGATGATCGAGACCCCGGCCGCGGCGCTGATGGCGGATCACATCGCACCCCTGGTCGACTTTTTCAGCATCGGCACCAACGACCTCGTGCAATATACCATGGCTATCGACCGCGGCAACGAGCGCGTGGCCTACCTCAACCGCCCCTCGCATCCGGCGATCCTGAAACTGATCCGGCACTGCGTGGAAGCGGCCCGCAAGCACAAGATCTATGTGACCGTCTGCGGGCAGGCGGCGGCCGACCCCTATATGGTTCCGCTGCTGGCGGGGCTGGGTGTGAACGAACTGAGCATGGCGCCCGCATCGGTCGCGGTCGTGCGGCGGGTGATCCGCAGCATCTCGATGCATGAAATGGAACACGCGGCGGCGGAAGCGATTGCCTGCGCCCACGCCTCGGATTCCCTGGCGGTTGCGCAGAAGCTCCTGAAGCTGCGCGCGCCGGAAATCGTCAATCTGTGAGCCGGAGACTATGGAACGCAAGATGAAAAGCATTTATCTCTCGGGCCCGATCATGGATGAACATGAGGGCACGGCGCGCGAATGGCGCGAGACGGCGAAAGGAATTCTCGGCGCCCGTTACCGGTTGCTCGACCCGATGCGCCGCAAATTCGTCGACCGGCAGGTGGACAGCGCCAACGAAATCGTGGAATTCGACTTGCTCGACGTGCGCAACGCCGATATCATTCTGGTGAACTACAACCGCGCGAGCATCGGAACGAGCATGGAAGTCTTTTACGCTTCCCACGTCATGGGAAAATTCGTCGTTGCGTTTTCGCCGCTGGAATACCAGGACTGCAGCCCGTGGATGGTGCGCTACTGCACCAAAATCCTCGGCTCCCTGGAAGAGGCGGCGGAGTATATCGCGACGCACTTCGCGGAAGAAATGGAGTAGAGTTATGTGTGGAATCATCGGGTATACCGGCTGCCGCCCCGTCGCGCCGGTTTTACTGGAAGGGTTGAAGCGCCTGGAATACCGCGGCTATGACTCCGCCGGCCTGGCGATGGTCGGCGACGGCAAGCTGTCGCTGGTTCGCGAGGTCGGCAAGGTGGCAAGGCTGGAAAAAGCCGCCGACGCGCTCCCCGGATTCGCCGATTTCACCGATTGCGGAATCGCCCACACCCGCTGGGCCACCCACGGAGCCCCCACCGTGGAAAACGCCCACCCCCATTGCGATATGGGAGGCCGTTTTGCCGTGGTTCACAACGGAATCGTCGAAAATTATGCGGAATTGCGCCGGCACCTGGAGAAAAAGGGGTACCGTTTCCGTTCGCAGACCGACTCCGAAGTGATTCCGCAACTGATTTCCGACGCCTACGAGGGCGACCTCCTGGCCGCCGTCGCCGCGACGGTGAAACAGCTCTCCGGCACTTACGGCATTGCGGCAATTTCTTCGCTGCATCCCGGCATGCTGGTGGTGGCCCGCAAGGGCAGTCCTCTCGTGATCGGCCTCGGTGACGGGGAAAACCTGGTGGCGAGCGACGTTTCCGCCCTGTTGGCGCACACGAGGCAGGTCATCTATCTCAATGACGGCGATATCGCCGCCGTGACGGCGGACGATGTGGACTTGCGCGACATCTCCAACGTACCCGTGGAACGTGAAGTCGCCAAGATCGACTGGGACGCCGCCGCCGCCGAAAAAGGCAACTTCCCCCATTTTATGATCAAAGAAATTTTCGAACAGCCCGAAACGCTGGAAAACGCCATCCGCGGCCGTCTCGATTTTGAAATGGGCAGCGCGAAACTGAACGGGATGAATCTCTCGCCCCGGGACCTCCTGCTCGTGAACCGGATCGTCATCGCGGCTTGCGGCAGCAGCCTCCACGCCGGGATGGTGGCGGAGTATTACTTTGAAGACATCGCCGGAATCGCCACCTCGATCGAACAGGCGGCGGAGTTCCGTTACCGCAATCCGATCATCGAGCCCAACACGCTGGTGATTCCGATCAGCCAGTCGGGCGAGACCGCCGACACGCTGGCCGCGGTGCGCGAGGCGCTGACCAAGGGCGCCATCACCGCCGCGCTTTGCAACGTGGTGGGTTCGACCATCGCACGCGAAGCGGGCAGGGGAGTCTATCTCCACGCCGGCCCCGAAATCAGCGTGGCTTCGACCAAGGCTTTTTCGAGCCAGGTGATCGTGCTGCTGCTGCTGGCGCTTCTCCTGGGGCGCAACCGCCGCCTCAGCCGCAACGAAGGCGAAGAATTGCTGCGGGAAATCGAAGTGGTTCCCAATCTCGCCCGCCAGGTTCTCGCCCGGGCGGAAGAGATCAAAAAAGTCGCGTTGCGTTACGCGAAATATGACGATTTTTTCTACATCGGCCGCGGCTGTCTCTACCCGACCGCGCTTGAAGGCGCTTTGAAGCTGAAGGAAATCAGCTACATCCATGCCGAAGGCTGTCACGCCGCCGAACTCAAACACGGCACCATCGCGCTGCTCGATGAGCGGCATCCGGTGATGGCGCTCGCCAACGATATCCCGGGCCGCGAGAAAATGCTGGGGAATATTCAGGAATGCCGCGCCCGCAAAGCGCCCGTCGTCGCCATTGCGACCGAGGGGGACGCCGAAGTCGCCGCGCTGGCCGACGACGTCATTTTCCTGCCGCGCACTTCGCGGTTCATCGCTCCGTTCCCGACCACGGTCGCGCTTCAGCTTTTCGCCTATTACATCGCGGCGGAGCGGAAATGCGAAATCGACCAGCCGCGGAATCTCGCCAAAAGCGTTACGGTAGAATAATCTGCACAAGGACGACAAAATGATGCGTTTCTTTTACAATCTTTTCCTGCCGTTCGGTTTTCTCTTTTATGTGCCTGGGCTCTATTTCAAGTACCGGAACCGGCCGGGTTGGAAGGATACCTTCCGGGAACGGTTCGGCGTCTTTGCCCCGGAACGGGTCCGCGAACTGCAAAAGGTTCACGGCGCGATCTGGATTCACGCCGTAAGCGTGGGCGAAGCCGTCGTGGCGCTGTCGCTGCTGAAACAATACCAGGCGCGTTACCCGGAACGGAAATTCGTCATTTCCACCACCACCACCACCGGGCAGGAGCTGGTGCGGAAACAAGCCCCCGCCGGAGTCGGCGTCATCTTCTGCCCCATCGATTTTCTCTGGATGGTCCGCCGCGCGCTCAACGTCGTAAAACCCTCGATGCTGGTGATTTTCGAAACCGAAATCTGGCCGAACCTGGTGTGCGAAAGCCGCAAGCGGGGCATCCCCGTCACGCTCGTCAACGGGCGCATGTCGGATCATTCGGTGCGCGGTTACCGCAAGGCACGCATCTTTTTCGGGCCGCTGCTGCGACAGTTCAACCTGATTTCGGTGCAGACCGAGGCGGACGCCGAACGCTATCGTTCGGTTTCTCCCAAAGCGAATGTGAAAGTCACCGGGAACCTGAAGTTCGACCAGAAGGTTCCGGAGAATCTCGGGAGCCCCGGATTTGAAAACTATTTCGGTCCCGGCGAACACCGGATCGTTCTGGCGGCCAGCACCCATCCCGGCGAGGAAGAACTCATCGCCGACGTCTGCGGACAGCTCAAGCAGGAGATTCCGGACCTGAAACTGGTACTGGTTCCGCGCCATGTCGAGCGCGCAAACGATATTGCCGCCATGTTGAGGGAACGCAAGATTTCCTTCTGCCGCCGAAGCAATTTCCAGCCGGAAGAAGCTCCGGTCGACGTGCTGCTCGCCGACAGCACCGGCGAAATGCTGAAGCTGATGAACAAAGCGGATATCGTCATCATGGGCAAGAGCCTCGCCGGACACGACGAAGGGCACAACCTCCTGGAACCGGCGCTGCTGTCGAAACCGATCGTGACGGGGCATGTGCTCCGCAATTTCCGGTTCATCCTCAACGTGCTGGTTCAGGAAAATGCGGTCGCCACGGTGACCGGCGACGCGG
>JAVBSA010000380.1:0-8509 GCA_031556915.1 Victivallis sp. | reverse complement strand
GCTACTCGCCCTTGAGAATCCTCGCCAAGGCCGAAAGGCCCTGGACCCGGTCGGCTTCGCCTCCCCAACTAAAACTCGAACACCATTTGTTCCCAGTTGTCCTTCCTTGGCTCGGCGAAGTTGCTTAGCGTCACCCCGATCAGCCGCACCGGCCGTTTCCCGATCTCCTCTTTGCTCGCCAGCTCCACCGCCAGCTCCCCGATCTTCGCTCCGTTCGCCGTCGGAACCGCCAGCGAATGCGAACGCGTGATCGTCTGGAAATCCTCATACCGGATCTTGACCGTCACCGTCTTCCCGGCCAGATTCCGCGCCTGGAGACGGTGCGCCACCCGCCGCCCCAGCGCCCGCAGCAGAATGCGCAACTTCCGCGCATCGGAACAATCCTCGTCGAAAGTGGTTTCGTGCCCGATGGATTTGCGTTCCCACTCCACTTCGACCGGCCGGTTGTCGACGCCGCGCACGATCTCATAATAATAAGTTCCATTCTTGCCGAACAACGCCGTCAGCGTCGTCAGATCCAGTTGGCGGAGGTCGCGCCCGGTTTTGATGTTCATCGCGCCGAGACGCCCCGCCGAAACCTTGCCGATGCCGTGAAATTTCGGAATCGGCAACTGATCGAGCAATTCCCGCGCTTTTTCGGGCGGGATGACCGTCATTCCGGCCGGTTTTTTCATATCCGAAGCGATTTTGGCGAGAAACTTGTTGTAGGAGACTCCGGCGGATGCGGTGAGTCCGGTTGTTTCGTAGATTTCGCGTTGGATCATGCGTGCGATGCGGGTGGCGTGTTCGACGCCGAGTTTATTTTCAGTGACGTCGAGATAGGCTTCGTCGATGGAGACCGGTTCGACCAGATCGGTGTAACGGAAGAAGATTTCGCGTATTGTCTCCGATACTCTCCGGTACTTCTTCATATCGACGGGCAGGAAGACCGCCTGGGGGCAGAGGCGGTACGCGGTACGTGTGGGCATGGCGGAGTGGACTCCGAACGCCCGTGCTTCGTAGGAACAGGTGGAAACGACTCCGCGGCGGTCGGGCGAGCCGCCGACGATGACGGGAAGACCGCGGACTTCGGGGCGGTCCCGCTGCTCGATGGCGGCGAAAAAGGCATCCATGTCGATATGTATGATTTTACGCATAAAAAAAATAAAAAACCGCCGAAGGCGGCACAAAGCCCCACCATCGTGGGGTCGCGGTCCAGCGGCGAAACCGCTGGTCGCCCCCTGACGCCGCCGCAGGCGGCTTGGGGCGAAACGCAATCCGTATCCTCCGATCAGCAAAAGCGCCGGCGCTTTTTTCGAGCGAAGGCGAGAAAAAAGTGACAGTGGCGCGTTGCTGCGGCCGCCAACTCTCAATATACAACAGCGGCTCGGATTTTCCAAGTCCCCCGGCTGCCGCAACGCGCTTCCGTCGACGCAAAATTCGCTGCGCTCATTTTACGTTGACAGCGCTTATGCGGATAAGGATGTTCGAATACGCTGCTCGCGCGGCTACCGTTTCGCCCGTCGGAGACGGGCGACCAGCCGATGGGCTGGACGGGCGGCTGCGCCGCCTTACTTTTTTGTCGCTTCGCGATTTTTTTATTTGATTACAGTACTGCTTGCGTAGTTCGCATACCACCAGCGCGAGTAATGCATCGGCGCGTCGCCGAACCCCGCCTCCAACTCCTCAACCCCGTCAAACCCGCACTCCTCCAGCCGCCGCCCCAGCTCGACCAGCCGCGCCCGCGCCCCGGCGTTGCGCACCTGAATGACTTCCCACCCGAACGGTTTCGCCATCGAAAACCACGCGCGCCGCATCAAACCGTCAAATTCATCGAACCTGGCAAGAAGCCTGACGAGATCACCGGCAACCAGCGATTTCAATGTTGCTTTATCCCCGGCCCTGTAAGCGCCTTCCACCGCGTTGCGGAAATCGATTTTCAACGTCGCCACACGCAGCATGGCGGCCATTGTCGCCGCTTCAAGGTCGCTGCCTGCGGTTCCGGAGGCTTCCAGCACTCGCAGCGCTTCGGCGAAAATCGCGTAGTGTTCGCGCACGGTTTCCGCACCGCGCCCGCGCAATTCCACCGCCAGCATCGCGTCATCCCAGATCAGGTCCAACGGCTTCAAGTGGGTGTTTTTCTCCACCAGGTATTCCGCTTTGGCAACTTCGCTGTAAAGCTGGAAATCACGCCCGGTCAGTGCCTGAAAACGGGCGGCGCAGCCATTCCCGCCATAAGCGAGATCCGCCGCCCAGGCGAGTCCGGCGATGCTCGAACCGTAGAGGCAATATGCGCCGTCGTCTCCCCACATGGTGAAGAAGAGTTCGCGAATGTCTGTTTTCAGGCAGGTTTCGACGCACGGCCCGACCGTGCGCCGGGTCATGCCGAGGTCGCACCAGAGCTTGCTCCACGTCCAGACGCCGGAACCCATCACTGGTTTGAACCCGATGTCGCAGTGGGCTTTGATCATGCGTTCATAATCTTTGGCGTCTTCGTGGTAATAATCCCAGTAAACCAGCCGGACGTTCGACGGAATCTTTTCCCGGACGTCTTGAGGAATCGGATTGTCCGTGTTGTAATAATCCTGCACCGGGTTGCCGAGGCGGAAATACATGTCCGACCAGATCATCGGCGTGGCGTATCCGGCGGCGGCGCAAATCTCGTTGACTTTACCGAGATGCCGGTTGAAGAGGTCGAAACCGCGCTCGAAACCGTGCCGGTCGAGGTAGCGGCCGCGCCCGAGATCGTGGGTTTCGTCCATCCCGATATGAATGCGGCGGCTGCGGAATGCCTGCGCCCAGAAGGCGACCATCTTTTCGATGAGTCTGTAGGTTTCGGGTTCGTCCACCATCAGGACGCTTGCGGTATCCCGTACCTTGTCGAACGCCGGCCACTGCAGAATTTCGGCAAGGTGCCCGAGCGTCTGAATGCAGGCTACGAGTTCGATCCCGAGCCCGGCGGCGAAACGGTCCAGGTGTTGGAGCTCTTCCAGGGAATACGCTCCCCGGAGATAACCGAAAAACGGTTCGCCGGGCAGGCAGTAGGTGTCTTCGGTATAGAGCATGACGTTATTGTAGCCGAGGAGCGCCAGTTTCGCGAGGTAATCCTCCAGGTACCCGATGGTAAACACTTTGTTTCGCGAGCAATCGATCATGATTCCGAGAAGGTCGAACCGGCTGGTCTCTTCGCCGGTTGTGCCCGCCAGCGCCGCTCCGATGCCGCGGGCGAAACCGGCCAGGTTCCCGGCGGCGATGGAATAGCTTTGATTGTCTCGCCTGACGGATACGGTTTCGCCTTTCACGGAATGAAAACGAAGTTCGAGATCGCCTTCTCCGGCAGCCAGCGGATAGCCTTTCGCCATAAGTGTCTGCAACAATGTACACACTTCGGCGGGGGTGGTTCCCGGGTTCCAGAATAATTTGCTCATGATTGATCCTGTTGTTTTTGGTGGTTGCATTTTTCGCTGACACGGGATACATTATCCCCTGCAATCCGAAAGAAAATGGACTTTTCGATTCTCATGACCGGAAAAAAAGATTCAGCTCATTCCGCCGAGTGCAATTACTCCCCGGTACCGGTTCCGCTTCGCGCGGAAACCGCGCGGTTGGGGTTGTCTATCGTCACCTATTACGAAGGCGTTCCGTCCTATCCTCCTTATGAGGGCAACCGGCGGTTTTCTTTTTATTGTCTTTCGCACCTGATCGACGGCGACGGATTTTACCGGGATCCCGCATGCGGCAGGGAGGTTGAACTGGAAGTGGGGCAGGCGATTCTGGTTTCGCCCGGATATTTGCACCGGTACGGAGGCCGGACGCGTTTTGTGGAGGATTCGGTTTGCTTCGTCGGTCCGGTGGCGGATTCGCTGCACCGGGCGGGGCTGCTTCGCGACGGGGTTTGTTTCGTCGGCCGGGAGCGGCGGTTGCTGCCGGTGATCGAAGCGCTCCGGCAACGGACGCTGGCGGGGCAGTTTGAGGCGGGGGCGCGGTTGTTGACGCTGCTTTTGGAGCTGCGTTCCGACGACACCGGCGCGGAGCCGGAGGCGCATTCGCGGATTGAACGGATGCTCGAAGAGATGCAGCAGTCGCAGCGGCCATGGAGTGCGGCGGAAATGGCGGAGTATTGCAATTGGTCGGGCAGCTATTTCCGGAAGCGGTTCCGGGAGGTGACGGGGACGACGCCGAAAGGTTATCTGGATCAATTGCTTCTCGAGCGGGCGGTCGGGCGGTTGGCTTCGGGGACGGAGCGGATCGGTGAGATCGCGAACCGGCTGGGGTTTCCGGATCCCTATTATTTTTCAAGAAGATTCCGGGAGTTGACGGGCTATTCGCCCGGCGCCTACCGCAAGCTGCTGAAAAAATAAAAAATACTCGATAATCCGGTAAAGTTATGACAAAAAAGTAGTTATGCAATTGGCTCGCTAAAATATTTATTTGCGACCGCAAACTTGAAATAGGTTCAACTCCGTAGTATGTTAGGGTTAGAAGTCACAAACCAATATGGGATGATGTGAAACATGGCGATCGAAATCAGGCGCACACCGGTTTTGGAAGGGGAGGATGCAAAACGCTTCACCCGGCTCATGTTTGCGAATCGCAACAAAAAGGTCGGATTGACTCCTACGCCCCAATTGGCGGAGCTTACCGCCCAGGTTTTGAAATATCAGGAGAAACTGAGGAGCGGGCGTGGAAATAAATGAGTTCCAATTTCAAGGTTGGACTCTCCGGAAAGTAACCGATGATCTCCGGGTCGAAGATTTCAATTGTGACGACAGCCTGATGAACAAATACTTCCGTTTGGAAAGTAAAAAATATCGTAAGCATCTGCTCGTCCAGTCTTATCACTTCTGTCCGATAGAATACACCGAATCGGAGCCGATCATGCTCGTCGACCTGTGCAACGATACCATCCGTCGGACTTGGATTCCCGACAGTGAAAAACGTACGGAAACCAAAAGGAGAGACGTGGAGTTTTTTCCCGCCGTCAAAATAGCCCGGTTGGGGAGAAACCGCAAATTCCGCGGGAACGACCTGACCACGCATTTGATGAATGCGTTGAAAGTTCTGTTTACACAAAATAATCCCGCTGGATGCCGTTTTCTCACTTTGGACGCCTACGGGAAGCGTGTCAGCCTGTACCGCACCTGTGGATTCTCGCCGACTCTGGATTCAGAGGAGGCAGGCGACTGCGGAATCACCTCTATGTTTTTTGACTTGATTCCGTTTGACCCAAACGCCTGAAGATTGTCCATTCTACTCCGTTCGCCGCTGAGTTGCGAACCTGCGACGGTGAGGTTTTGTGCGTTTCGCGTTTTGTTTCAACGTACTCCTCGTTTGAACTCCGTCGGCGACTTCCCCGTATACTTCTTGAACGCCGTCGAAAAATAGAAAGCGTTCTTAAACCCCAGCTGCTCCGCAATCTCCTTGAACGAAAACTGCCCGCCCCGGATCAACTGTCCGGCGCTCTCCATGCGCTGCCGGATCAGATACTCCTGCGGCGTGGTATGCAACCAGGTTTGAAACAACCGGTCAAGCGTGGCGCGGCTGGTTCCCAGCTCGGCGGCCAACCGGCCGACGTTCAGCCGGGCGCCCCGGTCCGTCTCAATCACAACCACGGCGAGGGTGAGCAAAGGCGGCAAATCCGAAAATTTCTGCTTGCCGATCTCTTCGGCAAGCGCGGTCAGAAGCTCGTAGCCAGCTACAGAATTTTCCTCCGCCGTTCCGGGAGCCCTGTCCCGCAACAGCGCGCCGAGCCGGTTCAATCGCAATGTGTTCACGGTCCGCAGTTCGATCCGTCCGAACGCGCTGAATACCGAAGAGGCCAAAGTCGAGGTTAAAGTCTCCGGCGAGCCGGAGGCGGTTCAGCCGGTTCGGGTCTGGGAGGAAGGCGAGCGGAGTTTTCTGACTGCCCGTGCGCCTCAGTGCGCGATCCTGATCGGCCACATCGGCGGACGGTCGCTGGAGGCGCCCGGCGTGAAGCTTATTCTCCGGGAATTCGATCAAAACTTTGCTTCCATGACCCTGGTGGCGCGCGACGGCCGCGAGCTGGCGGAATCCGGTTCCATGCTCCTGACATTGGGGGCGCGATTCAACAATCACAACATTGTCTGGACGCCGGAGCGCAACTCCCTGTTGAACCGTCAGGCAGTCGGCCGCTATTGGTGGGGGGAGCCGCCGGTGGTCGGAATCGAGCTCGCGGGGGAAATCCGACTCCGCGTTTCCGGGCCGCGCCGGGTGTTCCGGCTCGACGCCTGCGGAGGTCGTATCGGCGAGGTCGCGGCGAACGTTGAGAACGGCGAATTGGTGATTCCGGTTTCGCCGGACGACCATACCATCTACTATGAAATAACCTCCGGTCAATAAAGGAGCAAAAGAAAATCATGATGAAACGTTACAGCTTCACCCTCATAGAACTCCTTGTCGTGATTGCGATCATCGCGATTCTGGCGTCGATGCTTCTGCCCGCGTTGCACCAGGCGCGGGAACGGAGCAAGGCCATCAGCTGCCTCAACCAATTGAAGCAGGTTGGTTTGGCGCACAACTTCTATCAGGATTCCTACAATGGCTGGATGATGCTGAAGGGGGGAAACGGCGGCTACACCGATCTTGCGCCGTTCGCCACTTATTATGTCGGGAACTATCTGGACCGGATGCCGGCGCTGGTGCCGGCCGCCACAGTTCGCGGAACCAATGGAACGCGGTTGGCGTCGCGTTTATTTTACTGCCCATCGACAATTCTACGCCCGATGGCGGTCGGTTGCTACGACTGGTCGGTCTATGGAATGGTTCAGTGGAATTACGAAGGAACGCTCGCAAAGGAGGTCGGAGTCAAAGTGTACACCAACTGGGCCGAAAAATTTGAGGGGTTCACGTTTCGGGGGATGAAAAATCCCTCCGGCGTCATGCTTCAGGCAGACAGCGCCAGGGCGGTGGACAGCGGCGATTATCGTGCAGGCGACCAGATGTCTTTCATCCGGTTGACCCATTCGGCGGAGGATTCCGGTCTTGCGTTGCGTCATAATGACCGCGCCAACGTGTTATATATGGATCTTCATGCGACAGCCAACAGCATCGGGGAGTTGAATGCGTCTCCCTGCCGGGTGACCAATTATCTGGACAGGAACTGTTTTGTGCGGGCTTTCAACTGAAAAAAAGCCCGCCGCAGGCGTTAAACAGCCCCACCATCGTGGGGTCGCGGTCCAGCGCGCGAACTGCGCTGGTTGCCCCCTGACGCCGCCGCAGGCGGCTTGGGGCGAAACGCAATTCTTCTAACCTCCACACCCGCAAAAGCGCTGTCCCGCAAAATAAGCGCAGCGCATTTTGCGGTGACGGTAGCGCGTGCGGCGGCCTTGCATATTCAGAATCGTGGGATTCAGCAACGCGCCACTATCACTTTTTTCTCGCGATGCTCGAAAAAAGTGCCGGCGCTTTTGCTGATCGGATGATAGAAGAATTGCGTTTCGCCCCAAGCCGCCTGCGGCGGCGCCAGGGGGCGAGCAGCGCAGTTCGCGCGCTGGTCCGCGACCCCACGATGGTGGGGGTGTTTAAAGCCTGCGGCGGGCTTTTTTGTTAACGCGCTCAGGCCAGCAGATACGCTTCGCCCGTCGACACCACCACGAACTTCGGCGGCATATCCCTCAAATTCCGCTCGATTATCCGGTGCACGATCATCTGGAAACGATCCTCCTTCAAGGCGTATTCCGGGAACTCCGCAAACACCAGCTCCGCATTGCGCGAAAAACGCGGCAGCGACGTGCGGAACTCCGCATCCGCCGAAAGACGCACGATCTCCGCGTCAATCCGGGATTGCTCCAGGACACGGCGCAAATTCGCCTCCTCCGCCTTGGAGTCCATCAGGATGATCCGCAATGTGCTCTTGCGCCAGCCCCGATCCAACTGTACCAGATAGGCGAGAATCGTCATCAGCGAGCCGCCCTTCTGGCTCTGGTACCAGATGTCGATCGTCCCCCCATCGAAGCTCCGCGGCGAAAAGTTGCGTGAACCATTGGCCAGAATCAACGCGTTGCGGCGGTAATCGTTCACGATCGTTTGAACATGCTGGAAAAACGGCGCAATCCGCTCCTTCTGGCGCGGCCAGCCCAGCATGATGATGTTCGGCTTGATCGGATCCAGCGAAATGCTCTGAAGCACCGTCTGCAAAGCAATATCGAAATCAGGCGCCGCCACCACCGTCGGAAAAATTTCCCAGTTCCGCTCCTGAATCAAATCACGCAATTCACGCAAACGGTCGGAACGCAAACTCCCGTACCGCCGCCGGTCGCGCGATTCAATGATCTGCACCAGACAGAGAATTCCGCGCCGCTGCCCGAACAGCATCGCGTATTCCACCAGGTTCGCCCGGTTTTCCGGCTGCGCCGTCAGGATCGCAATGGTGGGCCGCCAGTTTTTCGGGTGAACCGGCAGCGTCCGCAGCTGCAGCAGCATCGCACGCACCCGCGAATAAATGAAGCCGCGCCTCGCATCCCCGTAACTCATCTTCAAATTCCGGTAACGGATGTAACCGGAAAGAGAA
>JAVBSA010000554.1:0-2684 GCA_031556915.1 Victivallis sp. | reverse complement strand
CACAGCGCGTTTTTAAGGCCGACGCGGAACCAGCCAGTCGTTCGTATGCCCCTCGGTTTTCTAAGAACCAGCTCACTTTTAGGTCCGAAAACCCTGTCAGCAGTTTTCGCGAAGCGAAAAGTGCGTCGGCCCCGGCACCTTGCCGGTCTGGGAGGGTCCGGGAGGGGCGAAGCACCCTCCCGGCGGAGTTTGAGGCAGAGCCTCAAGGCCGGAGATAGCGCGAGAAGAGACGCCAGGGGTTGGCGCTGATGACGGCTTGGTCGAAGAACAAAGGGGCAGAGGATTTCCAGGAGAGCGTGTGTTTACCGGGTGTGAGCGGGATGGGTTCCGGTTTGACGGTGAAAGAGGAGGATGGTTTGAGACTGGCCGGATAGAAGAAGAACCGGGTGGTCCGGGTGTTGGTGATGAAGGCGTGATCGTCAATTTGCCATTCTACGCGGACGATGCCGGGAGTTTGTTCTTTCAGGCGGATGGCTGCGTAATAGACGCCTTCGGCGGGGATTTCGAATTCGAAACTTCCGCTGGAAGCAACTTGACGGCGGTCGCCTTTGAGGATGGCGGCGGGAGCGATTTCGGGGTGAAGCACAACTTCGCGGTCGTCGCAGTCTGCGTAGGCGAGGATGGGGCGCGAGAGACCGTCGGGGCGTTGGATCAGGAAGCCGCCTACCTGGAGACCGGTGTGCTTCATTTTTTCCGGCAGGAGCCGGACGGTGAGGGTGAGCGGAATTCCAGCTTTGAGCTTGCCGGAGCCGGGGGTGACCGAGAGCCAGTCGCATGCCTCGTTGAGCCGGATTTTGAATTCCGTATCGGTTGCCGGGGTGACGGTTACGGTTTGGGGCGCGGCCGTTGAGGCGGCGAAGTCGAGGCGGCTTGCGTCGACGGAGAATCCGAGTCCGGGCCGGGTGGGGAAGTTGGCTTTATCGGCATGGATTCCGTGCTCCGGGCCCTGGTAAAAGTTCGGAATCTTTGCCGCGCCGGCGGAGCCGGGGGTGCCGGGCTTGAGCGTGTAATCGCCGGATTCGGGGGCGGTGAACTGCGGTTTGGCGACAGTCATGCCGTTTCCCACGTTGACGGCGCGGAAGATCTGCGGGGCGGGATTCTCCTGTCCGGTACGGGTGACGGAGAAGGCCAGATCGTGGTCGAAGGAGTTGCCGAATTTGTTTTCGCGCTCGAAGATGGCGGCCGATTCCACCAGAAAGACGTTGTTGCGGCTGATGGCGCGCAACGGAGATTTTTCGTTGACGCTCATCAATCCCTGTTTGGCGACGACGGTGTTGTGAAACACATGGAGCATCCCCTGCCCATCGCCGGATTTGAAGGCGTTCCCTTCCGCATAAACTTCGTCGCCGAGGCGGGCAACGAGATTGTTGTAGAGATAGGCGGGGCCGCGGACGCAGGCAACGGTGCTGATTCCGCAGTAGAACCCTTCGATGCGGTTGTCGTGGAAGAGGAGGTTCATTTCGCCGCCTTCGAGTTCGATTCCGTCATCGTTGCCGAAGGCGAAGAGGTTGCCGTAGATTTCCGAGTCGCGGTGGAACCCGCCGTCGGGTTTGAAGTTGCCCCAGCCTTCCACGGCGTCGTTCCAGCGGTGTTCGTTGCTGCCCATAAAATCGCACCAGCGGAGCACGGTCTGAGGGGCGTTGCCGATATAAATTCCGGTGGAGCCGGCGGGATGCGAGAAGAACCACGGGTTGGTCCGGGTGCGCGGATCGTGGAACCGGCAGCGTTCGACGGTAGTTCCGGTGGAATTCATGATGCGGATTCCGGCGTTGAAATTGATGGCTTTCGGGTTATCGTTGAGATAGAATTTGCCGTCTTTATCGAACCGCTGGGTTCCGACGAGGCCCCAGCCGGAGATGTCGCAGTTGAGGAACCGGATCCGGGTGGAGTTGGCGAGGTCGATGGCGTCCGGCGCGCCGCCTTTCACGGTGACACCGTCGAAGATGAGATATTCGGCGTTGCGGATCCGCAGCGCGGGGCCGTCGGAACCGCCGGTTACGGTTCCGGTGTAGCGGATGTAGCCGTCGGGGGTTCCGCATTCGGTGATTTCAATGGTCTTTCCTTCGGCAAGCGTACCGAGGTCGATGGTTTTTGCGATGGGAACGCGGCTCTTCCAGGTGCGGAATTTACGCAGGAGCCCGCCGAAACGGATTTCATATTCGGTGTCTTCAGCGAGATTTCCGATCGCTCCGCGGAGTTGAAGGTCGGCTTCGACCCATTGGGGCGGAAAGGCGGGCAGCCAGGCGTCGGAACCGAAGGAACGGTATTCCACGGCGAAGTTTTCTTCGGGCTTCTCCGGGAGATTGAGGTAATAGGAAGCCGAATGGTAAAGCGGAACCAGTTCGGCGATGTCGTCTGCCGTGACGGCGAGGTTGCGGAATTCAACCGTGCTCCCCACACGCGCGGCGTCGAGTTTCATGCGCAGGCAGATGTCGATGCGGTCGGCGCCGATGACCGGAACCCGGCAGAAGAGGCGGGAGAATTTCGTTTTGCTCGCCGGGCTGCTGTAACGCGCCAATTCCTTGCCGTTCGCATAAGTCTTGACCTGAAGGAATCCGCTGCCGGGAACCGCGGAGGCGGCCTCCACGCTGAAGTTCAAGAACTCTCCTGCCGGCAAATGTTCGGCGCGCCGGGTCGCGGAAGCCTGGAGTTTCGATTCGGCGACGGCTTTGAGCCGGAGGACT
>JAVBSA010000704.1:0-3105 GCA_031556915.1 Victivallis sp. | reverse complement strand
GGCGTCGGCGCCGGCACCTTGCCGGTCTGGAGGAGTCAAGAGGAGGGCGAAGCGCCTCCTCTTGCTCCCACGGCGCCTGATCGGGATAGCGCGTTGTGACGGAGCTCAATAGTTCGCGGCTTCGATTTCGAAGAAGGCTTTGGTGTATTTGCACACGGGACAGACGTTGGGGGCTTTGGGGCCGATGTGGATGTGACCGCAATTGCGGCATTCCCAGCGGTTTTCGCCGGTTTTCACGTAGACGTGGTCTTCTTCCAGATTTTTGAGCAGTGCGAGATAACGCTCTTCGTGACGTTTCTCGATGGCACCGACGCGTTCGAGGACGCGGGCGATGGAGTTGAAGCCTTCTTCATCCGCGACTTGGGCGAAATTCTTGTACATTTCGGTCCACTCCTCATGTTCGCCCATGGCGGCGGCTTTGAGGTTTTCTGCGGTACTCCCGAGGAGGCCGAGCTCTTTGAACCAGAGTTTGGCGTGTTCTTTTTCATTGTTCGCGGTCATTTCAAAGATCGCCGCGATCTGTTCGTATCCTTCGGCGCGGGCAACCTCCGCAAAATAGGTGTACTTATTGCGGGCCTGGGATTCACCGGCGAAAGCGTAAGCGAGGTTCGCCGCGGTTTTGCTGTCTTTGAGTTCCATGGATCGTTCTCCTTATTTGGGTTGCGTTGTCTAAATATAGTAATGATTATTAAAAATGCAAATGCTGTTTTTCATTTCCACTGAAATTTATTCACTTTATCCGCGCGGGTGAAATTTTTTGTGGATGTTCTGCAGGCGGTTCGAATCGATATGGGTGTAGATTTCGGTGGTTCCGATATCGGCGTGGCCGAGCATTTCCTGGATGACGCGCAAGTCCGCGCCGTTTGCCAGCAGGTGGGTGGCGAACGAGTGGCGCAAGGTATGCGGGTGGATATTCTTGGTGATTCCGGCGCGGGCGGCGGCCTCTTTGACGATGCTCCAGATCCGTTCGCGATCGAGCTTTTTGCTGCTGCGCGAAAGAAAAATATAAGGGCTTCTCGGATTTTTCTCCGCCAGGACCGGGCGCACTTCGCGGAGATAACGGTTCAGCAGGTCGAAAGCGGTTTCAGCGGCGGGGACGATCCGGGTCTTCTCGCCTTTGCCCGTTACCCGGAGCAGGCGGTTTTCGAAGTCCGGCGCGGTCAGCGATAAGCGGGTGAGCTCCGAGACGCGCAAGCCCGAGGCGTACAGGAGTTCCAGCATGGTGCGGTTGCGGAATTCCAGCACGTCCGATCCGTCGTCGGAATAGGCATCCAGAAAGGCGTCCACTTCGTCTTCGTTGAGGGAGTCGGGCAGGATCCGCCAGAGCTTCGGGGAATCCAGCACGGCGGCGGGGTCCAGCGTCAGCAGCCCTTCTTCCATCAAATGCCGGTAGAGCATTTTGATTGCGACCAGCCGCCGGGCCTGCGTCGCGGGTTCCATGACCCGTTCGGTGTGGACGTTGTCGAGATAATCGACGATCGCCTCCCGGTTCGCCGCGCGGAAAGAGGCCACGCCCTTTTCCCCCAGGAAATCCGCAAAATCGGCGAGATCGCGCCCGTATGCTTCAACCGTGTTGACCGAAAGGCCCCGTTCCACCGCCAGATAGCGCAGGAACTCTTTGGAATCGTATTCGAAATTCATTGCGGAAATCTACTTTGCATGTTATAGTACTTCAGGGTATATACACTAACCCGGCAACCGCGAAGAATCAAAGAAAAAGAGGCGTTCCGTGAAAAAAATTTTGATTATTTTGACAGACGGCGTGGAAGAGACCGAATTCATCGCGGTCGGCGACGTCCTGCGCCGGATGGAATTCGACGTGACCGTCGCCGGTTTGAATCATCTCGAGGTCGAGAGCTCGCACAGCTTCCTCCTGAAAGCGGAGTGCCTGTTTGCGGAATGCTTTGACACCGCCGCGTTCGACGCTCTCTTCCTCCCCGGCGGAATGGGGAGCGCTCTCGCCTTCTACAACTCCCCCGAGGTGATCGCATTCGCTCAAGACATGGCGAAAAAAGGCAAAGTCGTCTCCGCCATCTGCGCCGCACCCATGGCGCTTGCCAAGGCCGGGCTCCTCGAAGACAAGCGCTTCACCATGTATCCCGGGCTGGATCAATACCTTCCCGAGCACTGCCGCCCCACCGGGAACCTCGCCGAACGGGACGGCAACATCGTCACCGGCAAAGGGCCCGGAGCCGTCTTCGCCTTCGCAGCGGAACTGGCCGCGGCCCTGAACGCCGACACAACGGAAACATACCGGAAAATGTTCGTTTCCATTTGAAATATCCCCATTCCGGCATCATCTTATAAAGATGACATTCAGAGGAGGTTACTATGACGACGGAACATTCGGAAAAACACACCATATCCGTGTTGGTGGAAAACAAATTCGGCGTCCTCGCACGCGTGGCGGGACTCTTCAGCGGGCGTGGCTATAATATCTCCAGCCTCACCGTGCACGAAACCGAAGACCCCGCGTTTTCCAAAATGACCATCGTCACCGCCGGAGACGCCGCCATTCTCGAACAAATCGATAAACAACTCCGGAAACTGGTCAACGTCATCAACGTCGAAGACCTCACCGGCAGCCAGTTCGTCGAACGCGAAATGGCCCTGATCAAACTCAAAGTCGCATCGCCGGAAAAACAATCGCACCTCATCCAGCTCATCGAAATTTTCGACGGCAAAATCGTATCGGTCAGCAAAGGCGAAATCGCAGTCGAACTCGCCGGCCGATCCGACCGCCTCGACAACTTCATCGAAATGATACGCGAATTCGGCATCATCGAAATGGCCCGCTCGGGCCGCGTCGCCATCAATCGCTGCCATCACCGCTGACCCGGCTTGAAGGTTACCTGTGGAACCGGCGATAGTCGCGCGGGGTGATTCCTTTGGCTGCGCGGAACCGGCGGTTGAAGTTGGATAGGTTTGAGAAGCCGGATTCGAGCGCGATGTCCAGGATGGGGCGGTCGGTTCGGATCAGCAGTTGGGCGGCGTGGTTCAGTTTGAGTTCGAGGATATATCCGATAAAGCTTCGCCGGGTTGCGCGGCGGAAGTAGCTGCTGAATGCCGGGGGCGTCATACAGGCCACGGCTGCGGTTTCGGTTA
>JAVBSA010000348.1:0-3135 GCA_031556915.1 Victivallis sp. | reverse complement strand
CGCGAAAGCGTCCCCCAGCAGCTTCAAATTCCGGCTGAGCGTCTGCCGGTCGTTTGCGCGGTAGGCCAGGAGCGCTTCCATATAAAACCCGCACAACATGACCTCTTTGCTGCCGCGGCGGAACTCATTCGCCAGTTTCCGCAAGTCATCGGTCTGATTGAGCAGAAAGAGGACTTCAGCGTAATTCAACGCCGTTTCAGTCACCAGACGGTTCCGGCGGATCTGCCGGTAGGCGTCGCGGGCGTCGGCATAACGCCCCAGCCGCAAATAGAAATCTCCCATGATCGGCAGGGTATATTCGGGGTTCAGGCGAACAAGCTCGCACAGTACCGCTTCCGATTCCTTGATTTTGTTCGATTCCATATAACGCCCCAGCAACTGAAGGTAAGCCTCCGTGGCGGTCATGGAATCGGCGGAGCGGGCGAATCCGGTCAGTTTGCGGAGAAGCGACGCATCGTCGCGCCCGGCTTTCGCGGAGACGGCATTCTCCGTCATAAAGCGAACGTATTTCTGCCAGTCGGTTTTATCCGGCACCGACTTCAGCAACGCGGCGGCCTCCTCGACCTCGCCTTGCATCAGGAGGCTATAGACGGCATACTCCATATAAGTCGCCCGTTCTTCCGCGGGAAACGTTTCAATCGTCTGCCGCAAATCGCGGAAATCACGCACCCGGGCGAGTGTCCGGACAACCGCCGCACGGTAGCGCGGTTCGAGCGCGTTCAGCGCCGCCGCGGTCAGCCAGCAGCGCGCCGCTTCAATCCAGCGCTGTTCTTTTTCATACAGGTCCCCCAGCTTGCTCCAGACCACTTCGTGGTTACGGTCGTCGCGCAGGCAATCGATCAGCAGCTTCTCGGCGGTGGCGTCATTCGCCTCCAACGCTTTCATCGCCAGCTGGAACCGTTCCGCCCGCTTGGCATGCTTTACGGCCAGGTAACCGAAGACGGCGACCACGCCGACGGTCAGCAGAATTGCGGCTCCCAGAATCAAATATTTGATATAATTCATTTTCTTTTTTTTCATCACCAATCTCCAATGGCCTCATATTTTCCAAAACAAGCAATCAATTTCTTTCATTTCCCTCAAGTCGTAAATATAATCCTTCACATACAAAAAATCCATGCAGAATAATAAAAAATCGTTATAATTTTCTTCACAGGTTCCGGTAAATTGGAAGCGGTTCAAGGGGAGAAATGGTGCGCAAGGGGGGACTTGAACCCCCACGCCTTACGGCACCGGAACCTAAATCCGGGGCGTCTGCCATTCCGCCACTTGCGCTCTCGCTATATTATAATACCCATTTGCAGATTGCGCAATCCCGTCTTTGTTAGAAATTCGCAAGTTTTTCCGCTCTTCCTCTGGTAAAGAGGGGGAAACCGGTGTATTAATATGTGATTATGGATTTTTATTGATAAGGTTTGCCCGAATGATTGAGCTGGCGGAAGATTCCCGTAAGAAAGTAGAACGTGCGCTCCTGGTCGGCGTCCGTCTCCCCGATGAAACCGAGGCGGAAGTCAAAGAGCACCTCGCCGAACTCGCCGACCTGGTGCGCAATCTGGATATCATGCCGCTGGAACCGGTGGTCGCCAATTTGCGGGCCCCCATGGCGCAATATCACGTCGGCACCGGCAAAGCGGAGGAAATCGCCCGGATCGCACAGGAATGCGAGGCGGACTGCCTGATTTTCGACGCCCCCCTCTCGCCGTCGCAGCAGCGCAACTGGGAACGGCTGACCCGGTGCTGCGTCATCGACCGCGAAGAGGTGATTTTAGACATCTTCGCCGAACGCGCCTCCACCCGCGAAGCGGTGCTTCAGGTGGAGCTTGCCCGCACCAAATACTCTCTCCCCCGCCTCACCCGGGCGTGGACGCACCTGTCGCGCCAGCACGGCGGCGGCGCCACCACCCGCGGCGAAGGCGAAACCCAGATCGAAAACGACCGCCGGCAGCTCCGCCGCCGGGTCCAGCAGCTGGAGGAAGAACTCGAGGTCATCCGCCGCCAGCGCGGCACCCAGCGCAAGGCGCGGGACCGCGGCGACCTGCCCCACGGCGCGATCGTGGGATACACCAACGTGGGCAAATCCTCGCTGCTGCACGCGCTTTCGGGCGCGGATATCCTGATTAAAGACCAGCTTTTCGCCACGCTCGATCCGACCACGCGCAAGGTCACGCTGCCGGATAACCTGGAGCTGCTGCTGACCGACACGGTGGGATTCGTCCGCAAACTGCCGCATTCGCTGGTGGAGGCGTTCAAGTCCACGCTGGAAGAGGCGGTTCTCGCCGATTTCCTGCTGCTGATGCTCGACATCTCCTCGCTGGAGCTGGACAACCAGTGGGAGACGACGCTCTCCGTCCTCAAGGAACTGGGGGCCGATGAAAAACGCATCGTCGTCGTCTTCAACAAGATCGACAAAATCAACCAGCTGGGGGAAGTCGCGCTGATCGCGCGCCTCAAGGGGCTTTTCCCCGGCGCGTTCTATATTTCGACTCATACCGGCGAAGGGCTCGACAATCTCAAAGCGAGGCTCGCGGAAATCGCGGCGGAAAACTTTCAGCTTCTCCGGGTCACGCTGCCGCCTTCGCGTTACGATCTGGCGGCGTTCGCCCACTCCAACGGGCGCGTCTTCGAAGAAAGTTATACGGATAAGGGAGATCTGGAGATGGTTTTCACCATCGGGCCCGCATTCCGGCACAAATATCTGGAGTTTCAGTCATGAAAAGAATTTTATATCTGCTCCTGTTTGCGGGGATTTTGCCGTTCCTCATCGGCGCACCGCCCCGGGGAGCGAAGAAGCAGGACGCCTGGGACATCTGGCGGCGCGGCTACGAAACCTACCTTCGCGGCGACGTCCTGAAGGACCGCGGCGATTACACGCGCGCGCTCGATACCTATAAGGAAGCGCTGGAGTGTTACCTGGAAATCAAGAAAACCCGCACCGACTGGGATCAGAACATCATCGACCGCCGGATCGCCGACTGCGAAAAGGCGATTGCGGCAGTCGAAAAACTCATCCAGCCGTAAAAGAACACGGCCGCTCCCGAAGAGCGGACCGGGCAGACTCAGCCGCAGCGGCAGGCGCCGCAAACGCGCCCGAAGACGGAACCGGAACCGACGCCGGCGGCAACGGCGGAAGACGCC
>JAVBSA010000217.1:0-7658 GCA_031556915.1 Victivallis sp. | reverse complement strand
TCCTGCGCCAGCCGTGGCGCAGTGAAGAGGCGCAGCAACAACGTTGCAAGCATCGCACGGAGCAGGCGCAGCCGCCCAAAGCGCGCCCTTAATACCAACGCGGGGTCAGCCGACCGCTTTTAAGCCCCTCGGCGCCCAGAGAACCAGCCCACTCTGATGCCCAAACAATTCAGGCAGCCTTTTCGGGCGTCGCCCGAAAAGGCGTCGGCCCCGGCACCCTGCCGGTCGGAGGTTCCAAGGAGGCGAAGCGCTCCTTGGCGGAGTTTGAGGCGGAGCCTCAAGTCCCGGGTTTTCTATGGGCGGGCGGGGGGATGTGGCGGGGGGGTGCCTTTGATCATTGAGTCGACGATGGCGTGGATGATTTCTTTGGCGTTGGACTCGCGTTTGCCGAGTTCTTCTTCGAGTTGTACGGCGCGCCGTTTGGTTTCTTCGAGTTGCCGTTTGTTGTCTTCGAGTCGTTCCATGAAGTTGCGGGTGACGGCTTCGGTGATTTTCTTTTTGAGTTCGGTTTGTTCTTTTTCGTCGGTGGCGGCGCGGAACTTCTCGATGTCGGCGAGGAGGGCTTTGCGTTCCTTTTCCTCTTCCGCGCGGAGTTGTTCGCCGAGTTCCTGCCGTTTTTTGCGATAGGCTTCGGGGTCGGTTTCCTGGAGTTTCAGGAGGGTTTGGCGTTCTTCTTCGCTGAGGCGTGAGAATGCGCGCCAGACCCAGGGGCCGAGCTTGCGTTCGCGCTGTTGTTCACCGCGCTGCGGGGGGGCGGGTTGGGAGCCCGGCTGCGGAGGAGCGCCCTGTGCCGCGAGGGCGAACATGGCGGCGAGGGTCAGGAACATTATTTTTCTCATCTTAAAACTCCTCCATCAATTTTGTGCTGGCAAGTTCCGCGACCGACTGGCGGCCGGAATAGAGTTCGAAGCTCAGGCTGTAGGATTCGAGTTCGATTCCGCTCCAGTCGGAGAGTTCGAGCAGTTCTTTGGCGACTTGTTTGGTCGGGGTGGCGGGGGGCTGCGGGCTGAGGAGCGGCAGCAGGAAGACCGTTCCTCCGACCAGCAGGGCGGCGGCGGATGCGCTGACGCTCCAGACGAACCGGATCATGCGGTTTCTGTGGCGCAGCAATTCCGCTTTGCGAGAGGCGGCAGCGAGGATTTTCCGGTCGAGTTCTTCCGGAACTTCCATCGTTTGCAGTATTTCGAAACGGTTTTTCATTTTATGATTCCTCCCCGGTCGATTTCCAGGATCAATTTTCTCAAACTTTTGAGTGCGTACTGCATCCGTCCCAGGACTGTATTGATGGAGCACTCCTGTATTTCGGCAATTTCCTTGAATGCGAGTTCCTGTTGCCGCAGCAGGAACACTTCGCGCTGTTCGGGCGGCAGTTGTTCGACTGCCTGTGCTATGACCCGGCTTACTTCGCCGAGTTCGATCTCCTGATCCGGTTCCATTGATTCGGGTCCCGCGATGCCGGGTGCGTCTTCCGAATCGAGATTGACCGCCCATGCGGCATTTTTATTTTTCCGCAGCCGGTCGATAAAAATGTTCCGGCCGATGCGGAAGAGCCATGCGCTGAACCGTCCTTCGTCGCGATACTTCGGCAGTTTCTCCAGCACTCTCAGCCAGGTCTCCTCGAACACTTCGTCCACTTCGGCGGAGTTGCCTGGAATCAGGTGGTGAAGAAAGCCGTACAGCTGCTTCCGGTAGCGGTGATAAAGCTGTTCGAATGCTTTTTCATCTCCGCGATTGAAGGCGGCGATCAGTTCGCGGTCTTCCATTGTCTCTTCCTGTTTCATCGGTATTAACGGATCGGGTTGTTAAAAAATTGTGTATGATATAAAGTAAATTCAATTTTTTTCAATAAAGGCCGCAACGCGGCCCGGGTTCAGGGCCTGAGGCCCTGGCGGGTTTGCAAAGGGCGCGGAGCCCTTTGCCGGAGTTTGAGGCGGAGCCTCAAGTCATGTGCGCGGAGCGAAACAGCTACAATGGAAAAATCTGGATTTTTCCCGTGTAGCGCACACGGTTCTTTGCGCCGTCAGGCGCAAAAACCAGCCCCCGGAAGGGGGCATCCCCGCACCCAGAACTTTGCTGTGTTAAGAATCGTGGGCGCCTGACAGGGGTCGGGGTCTTTTCGACCTGACGGTCGAAAAGACCGTCGCCCGCACTGGTGGCGGAAAATTTCTTGCGAAATTTTCCTTTTTCAGCGTCACCGGCGCGCGAGAAACCTTGAGGCTTTGCCTCAAACTCCACCAAAGGGCTATGCGCCCTTTGGAATCCGCACCAAGGCCGAAAGGCCCTGGACCCGGTCGGCTCCGCCTCCCCGCTCTTACGAAAAAAGGCGGGGGGATTTCCCCCCGCCTCCTCTCAACGAATCGCCGGAATATTACTTCTTGGCTTCGTTCTTCTGGATCACGCCCGCTTCGAGCAGCTTGTCGATCAGCTGCTGCATCGAGTCGAAAGCCGCCAGGAAACCCTGGGGCGGCATGATGATGCGGACGTTGGGCTGCGGAACCGGAGCTTTGCCGTTTTCTTCGGGCTGAAGCGTAACGAAATCAAAACGCACCATGCCGCCCGCGAAATGGACCTGGCCGATGCCGTCAGCGAAAATTTCTTTTTTCTCGTTCATGATTCTATTCCTTTTGTTATAGGGTTTATGAGGATACAATAAACCGTTTCAGAAAAAATGCAAATTCTCAGGACAATTCTTTAGCAAGATTTTTTACTGTTTTATGGAAGTAATCCAGAGCTGCCGTGATCGGGGCGGGGGACGAGAGGTCGACACCCGCATCTTTCATGATGTCCAACACATCTTTGGAGCCGCCGGCCTTCAGGAAACCGAGATAGGCTTCCCGCTTCTTCCGGTCGCCCGACAGGAGATTTTCCGCCAGTTTCACAGCGGCCGACATGCCGGTCGCATATTTGTAGACGTAAAAATTGTAATAGAAATGGGGAATCCGCGCCCACTCGACCGAAATCAACTCGTCCGCTTGGACATCCGGCCCATAATAGAGCGTGTTGAGCTGTTGGTATTTTTCGCTCAGCAGGTCGGCGGTGAGAGGAATGCCCTCTTCCGCCAGCTCATGGATTGACAGCTCGAATTCGGCGAACATGGTCTGCCGGAAAATGGTTCCGCGGATCTCGTCGGCGAGATGCCCGAGCAGGAAACAGCGGAAATCGCGGTCGTCACTGTTTTTCAGCAGATAGTCGAAGAGCAGGAGTTCGTTGGTGGTGCTGGCCACTTCAGCCACGAAGATGCTGTAATCGGCATAGTGGTAGTGCTGTTTTTTGTGCGAATAAAAACTGTGCATCGAGTGACCGAGCTCATGGGCCAGCGTGAACACATCGTTGAGCGTCCGGTTATAGTTGAGCAGCAGATACGGGTAGGTGTCGTAACAGCCGCTCGAATAGGCGCCGGACCGCTTGCCTTTGCGTTCGGGAACGTCGATCCAGCGCTGGGTGAAGGCCGATTCCAGGTCTTTGGCGTATTCCCTGCCCAGCGGCGCAAAGGCTTTGCGGACGAGCTCGACCGCTTCGGCAAACTCATATTCCCTGCGGCAGGCGGGCAGCAGGGGATTGTACATGTCGAACATGTCGAGTTTTTCCAGCCCCATCACCTCTTTCCGGAGATTCATATAATCGTAAAACGCGTCGAGCTTGCCGTGCACCGCGTCGATCAGGTTCCGGTAGACCGCGGGCGGCACGTTGTCGGAGAAAAGCGCCTGGTCCAGCGCCGAAGGGTATTGGCGGATTTTCGCCCCGACGGCGTGACGTTTCACCGCGCCTTCAAGCGTCGCGGCGAAGGTGTTGCGGAACTTGTGATAGGTTGAAAACATCTTTTTGAAAGCGCGTTTGCGTGTTTCGCGGTCGGCGCTTTCGAGGAAACGGCGGTAACTGCCGTGGGTGAGGGGAACGTTCCTGCCGTCCTCATCCTTCACCTTGCCGAAATCGAGGTCGGCGTCATTGAGGGTGCTGAAGGTGTGGCCGGGGTTGGCGAGGACGTCGCTCATCATGCCGAGAAGGCGTTCCTCGGGTTCGCTCAGGGTGTGCGGCTTTTCGCGCAGAAGTTCCACCAGGCTCCGGCGGTAGAAGGCGAGCGCTTCCGACGCCAGGTATGCGGTCATGGTTTCTTCGGGAATGGCCATGACCTCCGGTTCGAACCAGGCGGCGGTTTCGGCGAGCGAAGCGAAGAGGGTCTCGACCCGCGACACCCGCGCGCGGTTGCTGTTGTCGGCGGTGTTTTCATCGGACCGCAAATGGGCGTAGACATAGACTTTTTCACCCAACCGTTCGAAAGCGTCCAGCGCCTCAATGGCTTCCTTCAGCAGTTCGGGGCCTCCGGTCAGTTTGCCGCGGAAGGCGAGAAATGCTTCCGCCAGCGGCCTGATCCGGTTGAAATCCGCTTCCCATGCTTCGGGAGTCGGGTAAATCGCTTCCAAATTCCAATTCTGTGACAGTTTCATTGCGTGAATCTCCTTCATGAGACAATATACTCTCTCGGACGCAATTTCGCAAGAAGCTTGATTTTCATGGAAAAGGAACTATATTAATGAGATCGGAATTATATTGCAGGAGTGTATCGGTTCGTATGAGTTTCTTTCGGAGCATGGCGCAGATTCGAATTATGCGGGGTCATGTCGGCGTTACCGCCGGGATGGCCCGCCTGTCATGTCCGGGAGTCGTCAAATAGCCGGTTTGGATACCGGATTGCCCTAAGAAGCCATGCCGCTCCCGCCCACAGGGATGTTGAAAGCATGGCTTTTTTGTTGGAAAACCGGAAAGATAAGGTTATGACTCCATGAAATCGAATTGTCATTATGTTGAAGTGATGGATACCACGCTGCGCGACGGGGAACAGACTCCCGGCGTGGCGTTCACCCCCGCGGAAAAACTGGAATTGGCGAAATTCCTGGTTACCCGGCTCAAAATCGATCGCCTGGAGATCGGTTCCGCACGCGTTTCCGAAGGGGAACGCAGCGCGGTCATGGCGATTTTCGACTGGGCGAAAAGCAAGGGCTGCCTCGAATCGATCGAGATCCTCGGGTTCGTCGACGGCGGCAAGTCGGTCGACTGGATCAAGGCGGCGGGCGGCCAGGTGGTCAACCTCCTCGCCAAAGGATCGGAACACCACTGCCGCGTCCAGTTGCGCAAACAGCCCGCGAAACACTTCGAAGACGTCGCCAACGAAATCCGCTATGCCGCCGACCGGGGAATCAAAGTCAACCTCTACCTGGAAGATTGGTCCAACGGCGTGCGCAACAGCTTTGCCTATGTCCACGAGTTCCTGACCAGGATGAAGGAACTCCCGGTGGAGCGCTTCATGCTGCCGGACACGCTCGGCGTGTTGAATCCCTTCGAAGCGGCCGACTATTTCCGCTGGATGAAGAATGCCTTCCCGGAATACCGGTTCGATTTCCACGGCCACAACGACTATGGCATGGTGACCGCCATCAGCCTGAGTGCCGTCAAAGCCGGATTCAGCGGGATCCATACCACCATCAACGGTCTCGGCGAACGCACCGGCAACCAGCCGCTCGCACAGCTGACGGTCGCGGTGAACGATATGACCGACCGCAAAATCCGCGTGACGGAAAAAGAACTTCAGCACGCTTCGGAATTGGTCCAGACCCTTTCCGGCAAGCGGTGCGCCTGGAACTGTCCGGTGGTGGGCCATGACGTCTTCACCCAGACCTGCGGCGTCCACGCCGACGGCGACAAGAAGGGCAATCTCTACGCCAATTTGCTGCTGCCCGAACGAGTCGGGCGCAGGCGCGATTACGCGCTCGGCAAACTCTCCGGCAAAGCGTCGATCGACCAGAACCTTGAGGTGATGGGCGTCGAACTCGCGCCGGAAGTGCGGCAGAAGGTGCTGCAGGAAGTGATCCGGTTGGGGGACAGGAAGAAAAGCGTCTCCCCCTCCGATCTGCCCTTCATCATCGCCGAAGTTCTGAGTACGCCGCTCACCGCGCGGTTGAAAGTGGTCGATTATGAAATCTCCACCCGCGCCGGCAGCAGCCCGAAAGCGAAAGTTGCGGTTGAGATGGACGGCGTTCGCACCGAGGCGGTTCAGATCTCCGGCGACGGCGGTTACGACGCTTTTATGCGGGCGCTCCGCAAGTGCATGAAGCAATTCAATCTTACATTGCCCAAGTTGGTCGATTACGAAGTGCGCATCCCGCCCGGCGGCAAAACCGACGCGCTGGTGGAAACCACCATCCGCTGGGATCACGCCGGCAAGACCATCAGCACGACCGGAATCGATCCCGACCAGATCGTCGCCGCCATTCTGGCGACGGAAAAGATGCTCAATTTGATCCTTTCTCCCAAAGTGACGGAGAAATAACGGAGGAATTTTTTGATGGGTTTACACAACAGATCATATATGGGGACCGGTTCCGGCCGTCCCTATTCCGGAAAAGTCGACGACGGCAAACAGATGCTGTGGGGCTTGATCTGGGCCAACGTCATCGTTTTCGTCCTTTGTAGTAGGGCATTTATGCCGGGATTGTACGATCTGTTGGGCTTGTCGGCGGAAGGAATCCGGCATTTCAAGCTTTACCAGCTGATCACCGCCGGATTCGTCCATTCCGGATTCGGCCACATTTTCTTCAATATGTGGGGGCTCTGGATTTTCGGCGGCCTGGCGGCTCCGCGCCTCGGCGGCAAGCGGTTCCTGGCGCTTTACCTGATCGGCGCGCTGGCGGGGAATCTCCTGTTCCTTCTCTTCAATTGGCATGACTCCTTCCGTCTGGTCGGCGCCTCGGGCGCGGTGTTCGCCGTGATGGTCGCGGCGGCTCTTCTCGAGCCAAACCGCCAGTTCGTCATGATTTTCATGCCGATGTTCCCGCTCAAAACGACGACGCTGGTGGTGGTTTATACCGTCATCGAACTCCTGGTTATGACGACCGGAACCGATGACGGGGTGGCGCACCTGGCCCATCTCGGCGGCGCACTGGGCGGCTATCTTTTCCTGAAGATGGTTTTCGGGCGCACGCTTCCCTGGGATCCCTTCCGCCGCGGCGGGATCAAGTGGAACAAAAATCCCCGGGTGGAACCCGAACCCAAGTGGCAACCGCCGCCGGCCGGCGGGGGGGGGCGCGTCTCCTCCCATGAGCTCGACGCACTGCTCGACAAAGTCTCACGGACCGGAATCAACAGCCTTTCGGAATACGAACTTCAACGTCTCCGCCAGGCTCGCGAAGAGATGCGCGGCAACTAGGAGAAGCAGATTGGGTAAGCTGTTTATTGTTACCGGTGACGATGAATTCGCGATCAAGGAGCGTTCGCGCGCGCTTGCCGTTGAGCTTGCCGGGGGACCGGTGGAGGACAGCCCGACGGTCGAGGTGATTGCCGGCGACAGCGACGTCATGAAGCCGGAGGAGATTGCGGGGAGGTTTCTGGAGGCTTTGCGGACTCCTCCTTTCCTATATGATTCCAAGCTGGTCTGGCTGCGTCATTTTTTGAGTTTCGAGCCGTTTGCGTTGAAGGATCCCGCGCCTGTTTATGCGGAGGTGGAGCGTTTTCTCTCGGGCGGTTTGCCGGAAGAGGTGACGGTTCTGATGGACGGTTTCAAGCTTGACTTGAAAAAATCGTTCGGCAAGGCGGTGAAGGAGGCGGCGGCTTCGATCGAGGTTTTGAATCTGCCCAAGAGCAGTGACAAGCGTTATGCCGAGGAG